>DATHCU010000408.1:0-8032 GCA_035319385.1 Thermodesulfovibrionales bacterium | reverse complement strand
TATACCGTGTATAATTCCCAAAGGCGGAGATCTTCGGAAGAAAGGCGGACACGGCCTTGTCTTTACCCCATTCCGAGATAACGAGATCCTCACCGGATATCTTGATCCGCTCAGCCCGTTCAAGGGCGATTCGATACAAGTCCTCCAGGGTGTATTGCTCGGCAGCACGAAGGCTATTTGAGAAAGAGAAGACCATGACACCGATAATGACAGCAAACAAACTGCGATATTTCATCTCAGCGTCCCCTTCGCAAATATGTTTACAAACTCCCCAACGATAGATCCTACATCCACATTCCTGTACTTCTTGAGCTTGTGAAATTCCCTCGCGTTGAACATGGAGAAGAACATCCCGAGAAACGCCCTGGCCGCAGTTTCAGCGTCAAACTCTCTCAAAACACCCTGTTTCTGAAGTTCCGCGAAATAGGAGGCCAGCGTCCTGATCAATTCCTCTATGAACCCGTGATAGATCTTATGGATCTTCTCCGGATATCTCTTCACCTCCGAGTTCATAATCTGGATCATTTCCTTGCGCGACTCGAGCGTATCCAGAAATCTTCGAGCAATGATAGTGAGAGCTTCTTCATAGGGCATCGGGGAAATCTCAGGGAGGAGGCCCTTGAGCACCGGGAGGAAAGTGTATGAATTCAGCACCTCTTCAAAAAGGTTCTCCTTAGAAGGAAAATGCCTGAACAGAGTTATCTCAGCAATTCCGGCCGCCTTGGCAATCTCCTTGGTAGTGGCTCCGAGAAACCCCTTTCTGGAGAAAAGCTTCAAAGACGCCTCCAGGATCCTGTCCCTTGTCTGAGAAGATGCTTCTTTCTGCACCGCTCCGCCTCTGCCCCGATGAAGATTGAAATACCGGGACTTATGAATGTTAGTACTTACTAACAATATAAGGCAATGTCGTCTCAATTGTCAACAGTGGAGTACTTTTTCGGGAGGTTAGTATGACAGCTGAATGAAGCTTACTTGATCTTTACGACCCTGTTCTCTTCGTCCAGAAAAACTATCCTGGGTTTATGCCCCTTCATGCGGCTGTCCTCAAGATAGCCATAGCAGAAAATAATGACTTTATCGCCAACGATGCCTTTTCTCGCGGTGGGACCATTCAGGCAGATTTCACCCGAATTCTTCTTGCCGGGAATGACATAAGTCTCGAACCTCTCGCCATTGTTCAGGTTGCTGATCATCACCTGTTCATAAGGAAGGATGCCGACCTTCTTCAGGATCGTCTCGTCTATGGTTATGCTGCCCTCGTATGCAAGGTTAGATTCTGTGATCGTCGCAATGTGTATCTTCGCTCTCAAAAAACATCTTAGCATGGTGATTGCCCTCAGTCTTATTTAATTAGAGGAATTGCCCAGTAATTGCCTTCTCTATAAATTATGCACCCTCGCAGATTCCAAAAGCAAGCTCGCATCGGGCAACTGGGCATTTCCTCAGTCGAAAGAGGGAAGTCCAGGACCTGATTTTGCCAGTTGATAATGTATTGCTATAATTGGGTAAAAGAGCCGGCGATGTACAATTCTCAGCCGCATACCGCTTCACACATATTCGGCGAGCCAACGAGAGGGATATCAATGGACAGTTTGGAATTGCTCACAACAAAACATGGAGGCATAACATGAAAGTGGGAATAGTGGGATGCGGTTTTGTGGGAAGCACTGCAGCCTATGCCATGACTCTTCAGGGAGTCGCGAGCGAGATCGTGCTCATCGATATCAATCGAAAACTTGCTGCCGCTCAGGCTGAAGACATAATACATGCAACACCCTTTTCACGACCCGTTCAGATATCTGCCGGCAGCTACGAAGATCTTGCTTCTTCCAGAATCGTTGTGCTCGCATGCGGGGTAAATCAGAGGCCGGGAGAGAACCGTTTGCAGCTTCTGGACAGGAATCTGAATATCTTCCGAGAGGTCACCGGTCAAGTCATCAAGAATGCGCCCGATGCCGTTCTGCTGGTGGCTTCCAACCCGGTCGATGTGCTCACACAGTTCACAGCAAAGATCTCGGCATTTCCTCCGGAAAGGGTTATCGGTTCCGGCACAATACTCGATACATCGCGCTTCCGCGCGCTGCTCGGTGAACATCTGCACATTTCTCCGGCTTCAATACACGCTTATGTATTAGGAGAGCACGGGGACACCGAAGTATTGGCTTGGTCCAGTGCCGCAGTTGGAGGAATTCCCCTGTATCATTTCGCTGAGCAGATCGGCAGACCTATGACCTCCGATCTGCAATCATCCATCGATGACAGGGTGCGAATGGCAGCCTACAGGATAATTGACGGGAAGGGCGCGACCTTCTTCGGGATCGGGGCAGGACTTTCCAGGATAGCGCATGCCATCCGGGACGATGAGCGCGCAGTGCTGACAGTCTCTGCCCTTACGTCTATGATAGAGGGGCTTGAAGGAGTGAGTCTTTCCCTGCCCCGCGTAATAGGGTCAGTGGGAATAGTGGATACGCTCCGGCCTTCCCTTTCCGAAGAGGAGCGAAGTCTGCTGCATACAAGCGCAATGGTACTGCACAAGTCAACTCCCGAGGCTACCGCATAACTAAAAGAACGAGTACTTACGGACATAGGCCCCAGACAATTTGAGCTTATATATGGAACGTCGCCGGGACGTGCCCTTCTCCACGCCTTTTAGGTTAATATATACGGCATGAATATGATGATTGATGCTGAAGATGACGAGAGGGCGAATTTCTATAGACTCTTCTCCGCGCTGTTTATGAGCGAACCGACGGAGGACTTCCTGGTACAGTTCCGCGACATATTCGGAATTGCCATAACGAACACACTGGATGAGATCAGTAATGACTATCTCCAGCTCTTTTCTGATTCTTCGGGCCACCTTCCGCCATATGAGTCTCTGTATAATTATCAGCTTCCCGACAATCCAAGATTATGGGGCAAGGCCACTGAAGAGGTGCAAAGCCTGTATCATGCCAACGGACTCATGATTGATGAAGAAATAGACATCATCCCCGATCATATCTCTGCCGAACTCCTGTTTATGGCTTACCTGATAGATAATGGCCTGACTGAACTCCAGACCGGCTTTCTTGAGAAGCATATATCCTCTTGGATGCCTGACTATTGCGACGAGATCCCCAATTTTGCCCAGACTGTCTTTTACGCAGGAGCTGCCGCTCTGCTAAAAGAGTTCATCTCTTCCGAGCAAGAAGAGTTCGGAACTGGAGATAAGGTGGTATGACCGGGTTATGGGAAAAAATTGTCGCGACTACCGAAAAGGCGCTCCTGATCGGCTCACAGTTTCCCTTGCCTACTGACTGCAAATTCATCGAGGACTCAAGCATGCGTTTTTTCGTGAGGGTCCTTTCGAGCCTTCATCACAAAGACAGAGACCTGCAGAAGCAGCGTGAGGCCGAGGCATCAGGGAAGAAGGTGAATCCTTTCATGCCCTATGACAAGGACCTGTTCGTGTCCGATATCTCGGATACCCATGTTGCCCTCCTGAATAAATTCAACGTAGTGGAGAATCATCTCCTCATTATCACACGCCACTTTGAGAGCCAGGAGACACTTCTGACCCTCAGAGATTTCGAGGCTCTCCTGACCTGCATGGCTGAATACAGATCCCTCGGCTTCTATAACGGCGGGCGAGAGGCCGGGGCGAGCCAGCCGCACAAACATCTTCAGGTCGTACCGCTCCCCCTTGCGCATGAAGGCCCGGAAACGCCCATTGACCCGCTAATAGAGGAAGCGGATCCCAAGAGCGCAGTCGGGACTGTTCCGGGATTCCCTTTTCTGCATAGTTTTGTACGGCTTGATCATGATGTCAATGCCTCGCCCTTGCGCAATGCAGAAGAGAGGTTCGAATTGTATGGCCGCATGCTCGCAAACGTAGGTATGCAGCCTCCGGACTCCATATGCGCCAGAACACAGTCAAAACCCTACTGTTTTCTGGCTACCCCAACCTGGATGCTTCTCGTCCCGAGGTCAAACGAGTTCTTCGATTCCATATCCATCAACTCCCTCGGTTTTGCAGGTGCACTGCTCGTGCGGGATAATAAACAGCTCGAACTTCTGAGAAGTTTCGGCCCGATGGCGGCCTTAAAGAGCGTAGCCCTCCCTCGCTGATTCCGAAGTCTTATTCCGACCACTCATCGACTCTGCATTTATCGTCTGCTATACTTGATCATATCTGACCGTCTTCTTTGGCCAGCGGAATAAGTATATCAGGGGTTGGCAACATGCTTGATGTGCCGTACGAAAAGCTGCATTTCTTCAGGGAGAAACTGGGTATCAGTGAGGACACATTCTCGGCTCTGAGCCCTTTTCAGGACATATTCATACGTTCAAAAGACGACTTTGCAGACTATCTGTATGCATTCTTCGACAAGATTCCCGAGACCGAAATGTTCCTGAAGCACTATGAAGTGCCGGGTTTCCTCAGAAAAGCCTGGGCTAACTGGTTTGAAAGCCTGTTTCGGTCCGCCCCGGATGATTCCTTCCTCGGCTTTCTTTGGAGGATCGGCTTGAAACATGTAGAAGTTAACCTTGACCAGAGATATACCAACCTCGGCTTTTCCATAGCAAGGCAGTTCTGCGAACATATAATCATCTCCGAGATACCTGCGGATAGAGCACAGCAGGTCTCAAGCGTCATTAACAGACTCATGGACTTTTGCATACTTGTCGAGACACATGCGTATGTTGCGGCTCACTTCGGATGTAACGTTGAGATAGTTAGAGGGGTTGCCGACCGCGTGAGAAACAAGATTACGACCATAGGCGGCACCATAAACCGCCTTAAACGCAATATAAACCCGAAAGATCCTGCCTACGGCGTCTATGAAACACTCATTTCGGAAAGCGCGGTATGCGAACGAATGGTGGCTGACACGAGAACATTTGTCGAGATGTCTGTGAGGCAGCCCGAAATTGGTCCGATAGATTTGGAAGTACTGATCGCGAAGGTTCTGGACGACCTCCTTAGGTCTGACAAATTCAGGAGTATCTCTACAGAAATAGCACTTGAAAAGGCGGCGTCTGTAATTCTCGGGGACATAGGGGAAGTGGAGGCTATGTTCCATCAACTCCTACTGAACGGTCTTGAAGCGGCTGACCCCGGCAATCCACAACTGAAGATTTCATCCAGGACCGACGCGGTGTTGCCAAATCGTGTTCAGATAGAGATATTCAACACCGGCTTAGCCATAAAGAAGGAAGAGACAGAGACTCTTCTCGCGCCCTTTTTCTCGACTAAGTTCTACGGCACGGGATTCGGACTTCCCATTGCTGAACTCGCCGCCAGAAAGAATTATGGCAAGATGAAGTTGGTGTCATTGCCGGGAAAAGGGACCACGGTGATTGTCACTTTGCCATCAATCGCAGTTCCCTGATGATCTGATAAACCCGAGCCCTGATTCTCATTGCGACTGATTCTGGCGTTGCTTACCTGACAGGAGGATTTGTGTTAAAATTCAGGGGTGACTACAATGAGTATGAAATCACTGGCAAGAAATGCGACGATGCTGAACATCATTCTCTTAATCTGTGCGCTGTTCTTCGCATTCTATGTCTTCCTGCCGACCCTTGATGTTACGGCCAAGTACGTACTCCCCTCAGTAAAAAAACGGGTTACTGAAAAAGTTGAAACCGGTGCGGAGAACAAGATACCCTCGATAGCCGAGTATTCCAAGATATCCGAAGAGAATCTCTTTCATCCGGAACGGAAGATCCCTGTCGAAAAGAAGTCCGAACAACAACAGCCGCTCCAAAGGCCGGAATTCATTTTATACGGCACCCTCATAACAGACAACCTTAAGCTTGCCTACATCGAGGATACGAAGGCACCCAAAACAAGCCCGGGTCGTGGAAAGAGACAGACCGCCTTGAAAAAAGGCGACACGATGAGCGGGTATACGGTGAAAGAAATCGATCCTGATCAGGTCATAATGGCGAGAGGGGATGATACGATCGTTCTCAAAGTCCTCGGCAATGCAAAGAAAGAACGGAGCGTTCAGACAACGCCTCAGGCAGCACAACCGCCTCGGGCAACACCCCCGCCTCCTCCTGCAAAGCCCAGGAATATTCCTCAGAGGCGTGCGGCCCCGTTCGTGCCGAAATAGAGGATCTCTCTTCTTTGCCTTACTTTAAATGAAAAATCCCTCGGCAAAGACCGACGGTATCTTGACGTATGGAATTGTTTCTTTATATTCGCTCGCTAACCCCGCGGCAAGCTGACGCGGAATGCGCTGGCTCTCGGTTTAATAACTCTCTCAACCCTCATCACTCAGTCCGGATATGGTATTTCTCACGAGACACAGGAGACCAAGCCCCGGCAGTGCAACCAGGAAGGTAACGAAAAAGAAACTGGTCCATCCGATAGATTCGACAAGATAGCCTGACGTAGGTGAGATGAAAATTCTTCCGAGGGCGGCAAGAGAAGACAGCAGGGCGTACTGAGTAGCCGTAAACCTGTGATTGCACATCCCCATCAGGAGCGAAACAAACGCAGCGGTGCCCATGCCGCCGCTCAGGTTCTCAAATCCAACAGCAAACATAAGCATAGCATAGCTCTTACCCATCCAGGCAAGGACCATAAACGAGAGGTTCGAGACCGCCTGCAACATACCGAAGATGAGTAGCGAACGGAAGAGCTTGAGCTTCACCATCATCGTCCCTCCAACCATCGCGCCGATGATCAGCGAGGCAAAACCGAACCCTTTGTTGATCGTCCCGACTTCGCTCGGCGTAAAGCCCAACCCCCTGATGAGGAAAGGTGTTGTCAGGGTCCCTGCATATGCATCGCCGAGTTTGTAAAGAATGATCACCAAAAGCAACAGTACCGAACCATCTCTCGCGAAGTACTCCTTCATCGGCCCCCAGACGGCTTCCGTCATGTTTCCGGGCGGAACTACTCTCTCGTCCGGCTCAGGTCCTAGGAAAGCGGATATTATTCCCGTTCCCATGACAACTGCCATGAGCAGATACGTATTCTGCCAGCCAATACGATCGGACAAGATAAGAGCCAGCGCCCCTGATACCAGTGTCGCTATCCTGTAACCCATGACAAACACTGCTGCGCCGATCCCCCTTTCGTCTTGTCGGAGCACATCAGTACGGTATGCGTCGATAACAATGTCCTGTGACGCTGAAGAAAAAGCGACAGCAACGGCTAGAGCAGCCAATACGAAAGGGGCTTGCTGGGGAGAACTGAAGGCCATAAGAGAGATACCTGCGGCCAGACAGAGTTGGGTGAGAATTATCCATCCCCTGCGTCTGCCGAGCCACGGCGGCACAAATCTGTCCATCACAGGAGACCATAGAAATTTGAGTGTGTATGGAAGTCCGACTAGGGAAAATATTCCGATAGTATGCAAGTCCACGCCTGCGGTGGTCATCCACGCCTGCAGTGTTCCACCGGTGAGGGCCAAAGGGAGTCCGGAAGAGAAGCCCAGCAGTGTGATAACTCCTATACGTCTGCTCTTAAAGACTTGAAGGTAGGGCGCCAGATTCGATTTCATTTTAGTCTTCTCGTCGGCAGATATTATAACAAGATAAGAGGATTGATAACTGCGGCGGAACCTTAGTAAGGATGTTGCTTCATCACTGCTGTCCTCTATCATTTTCTCCGAGACAGTTAAGTCTCTTCATTGGCATCTTACAATTAAGCTGTAGATTTAATATCCTTAGACTCATAGACTATCCGGCCTTTCACTTGCGAGCGCAAAACATCATATTATCAGTATGTTAAGCAGCTTGGGTAAATACTTTAAATATGTGCTTAATTTTGTGCGTGACTTTTATTTAAGCATATGATAAATTATGCAATCAGACGATATAGAAGATTATCCGGTACTAAGAAAGAACGTTTTCGGGGAGGATGTATGCAGAAGAAAATACTAATCATCGAAGACAATATGGAAAATCTGGAGCTTTTCTGTACGGTCCTTAAGTGCGGCGGCTATGAACCATTGCAGGCAAGGAACGGCAAGGAAGGGGTGCAGGTCGCGATGGAGGCTCGGCCTCATCTGATACTTATGGACATACAGAT
>DATHCU010000407.1:0-2154 GCA_035319385.1 Thermodesulfovibrionales bacterium | reverse complement strand
CGTCTTCAGGATTTACGCCCGCAAAACGCGAAAGATTGACGAGCATGAAAAGTATATCTCCCATCTCCTCTTCCGTCTCTTCCCTGTTCTTCTTTGTCTGGGCTTCTTTTAACTCATCCATCTCTTCGTCAACTTTGGTCAATACATCGTCGAGCTTTTCCCAGTCGAATCCGACCTGCGCGGCCCTTTTTTGAAGTCTTCTTGCGCGGAGCAGGGCGGACATGGCCTTTGGTACACCTTCCAGAATGGACTCTCTCATCTTGCCCTCGCGTTTCTTCAAGACTTCCCACTGTTTTGAGACATCTGCAGGAGTCCTGCACTCGACCTCTCCAAAGACGTGAGGATGCCGTCCAATCATCTTCTTGCCGATGGCTTCTATGACATCGGACATATCGAATTCGCCGAGTTCCTTTGCGATTTGGCACTGGAAAACAATCTGGAAGAGAAGGTCCCCCAGTTCCTCCTTTATGTGATCCGGCTTGCTTTCCTCTATAGCTTCGAAGAGTTCATACGCCTCCTCGATAATGTAAGGCTTGAGAGATTCACGGGTCTGCTGCTTGTCCCACGGGCAGCCTTTCTCTCCCCTTAGAGATTCCATTATCTTGAGCAGTTCCTGAAGTTCCATTCTTTTCAGTCCCTGTTCCGCTCTTCAGAATCGAGATGGAACTTGTGCAGGAAGCGGTGAAAGACCGGCGCCGAAAGCACCGCCACAAATGTGAGAAAAGCAACCCCGCTGAAGAGGGCATACAAGGAGGCGAAGATCTTCCCGCCATCGGTTTCGAGGTGGTCGACCGGACCCATTCCCGTAAGAATCATCGAGGCATTAAGGAAAGAATCTATCCAGGAAAGCCTTCCATAGATTCGATACCCGGCTGTTCCGATGCCTATCGAAGACAACAATATCAGCAAGGAAAAGGCGGTATACCTAATCTGCCTGGAGAGGAATTCCTTGCGGCTTAATAATGGTTTCTTGTGATGTTCGAGCATAATCTTGTTCTCACAGCCGAGTAGTCTGTTGATCGATCATAGTAATGTACAATCTTTCTCGCCTGAGGGTCAACGGAGTGAGGTAGGGGCGCGATTAATCACACCTCGACAGACTGTGTTAAAATGTATGTATAACATCCCTGGTGGAGAGAACATATGTCAGATGGTTCGATAAAGATCACAGACGCCGGCATAAAGACCGTCGAAAGGCGGGACAAGACCGGGGTCTCAAAGTCAAAAATCAAAGAGGACTCCTTTGGTGCGGTGTTATCTTCTGCTCTTGGGCAGCTTGATGAGGTGCAGCGGACTTCGACCGGCGTCTTGAATTCTGTGACGCCGGATATGTGCGTGGCCGGCCCACCTGCAACTCCTTCCGAGGCCGACTTTAAGAGTATTCTGAACATCGTTATGAAGCATGAAGGCACGGGATATGTGAAGAAGGACGGCGGAAGGGAATCTTCAAAGATGGGCATACTCCAGGCCACGGCCAGGGAATATGGGTACAAGGGCGATATAAAAAACATTACAAAGGCTGAGGCGCAGGCCATATATAAGAAGATTTGGGATAAGTCCGGAGCTGCGAAGCTGCCATATCCGCTCAGCGTTGTCCACTTCGACACATACGTTAACAGCCCCGCGGCTGCGAAAAGGATTCTGAAGCAGTCGGGCGGTGATATAGATAAGTATCTCAACATGAGAGAACAGCGTTTTGTACGTCTGGCTGCTATGAGGCCGAACGTGTACCGCAAATACCTGAAGGGCTGGATCAATAGGGTCAACGACCTCAGAATTGTTGCGTCTCAGTATGCCAGGGCTGGTGAAGCCGCACGGATGGAGACTGCGTCCGCAAAGACCATCGATACCCGGGCATAGACTTACCCAATTCTTTTCCCCTGATCGCATACCCCCATGATTATCTCCCGTTCCTCCAGGTCAACCCTGTCAACCCTGACCCTCAGTTCCTGCCCTATGAAATAGGACTTCCGTGTATGCCTTCCGGCAAGCCTCATGGTCCGCTCGTCCAGTTGATAGAAATCGTCCGTCATATAAGATACATGAATGAAGCCCTCGACAAAGAATTCGTTTAGTCTTACCCTTAATCCGAAAGTCGTGATTCCCACGACCCTTGCATCGAACTCCTCTCCGATCCTGTCCTTCATAAACCAC
>DATHCU010000406.1:0-3788 GCA_035319385.1 Thermodesulfovibrionales bacterium | reverse complement strand
CGGCAATCGGGCCCGAAGCCCCGATATCTATGAGAGAGCTTCTTGTTGTGATAGGAGACTGCATCTTGATGAATGCCCCGAATGTACCGAGGATTGTCGGGGCCGGAATGAAATACGGCAGTGTGGCCTTTACACCGTGCCTCTTTGAGGCAAAATAATGGGCAAATTCGTGGCTCAGCAGAATTGTCATCAAAGTCATGGCAAAAGGCACGCCCTTATATATATCTCCCGGCTTGCCGAATGGGTCAACGCCGGCCTGCATAGCGCCCACAATCAGTGTCGACAAGAAGGTGAGGGCGAAGAGGACCAGGTTCAGATATGGAGACTTTTTTATCCTATTGTATACTTCGATAATCTTCATAGGCATTGAGGATTCCTTATTATAGTCTATCCTTACCGTCCAAAACAGATATCAAGCCGCTTGAAGCAAAAAAAAAGGGCCCTTGAAGCAGGCCCAAAGCGAGGTGTCTGAGGAAGGAGTTCTATTGTTTCTTCACTATGTAAACAGAACAGGGCGCATGTGTCGCCACCTTTGACACAACACTTCCCATAAACAACCTGGTTGCAGTTCCTCCAAGGCCTCTGTTCCCTATTATGATCAGGTCTGTCTTGTCTTTCTCGGCAACATCCAGAATCTCCTCGGCAGCTGATACGGCGGAAGAGAGTATGGTTTTCGAATTCACTCCTTCCGCCTTCAGTATGTTCTGGGCGTCCTCAAGAACGTCGCTGGCACGTTGATTCATTTTTTGCGTCAGACTCTCCAGCTCTTTGGCGGAGATCTCCAGGTCAAGACCCGGCACAAAGGGATTGACAGTCATGATCGTTATATCGGCGCCTTTTGCTTTTCCATATTCAAGCGCTACTTTGACGCCTTCCAGTGAATATTTCGAGCCGTCTACAGGAACCAGTATTTTCATCTCTTCCTCCTTAGACTTCCTTCTTTACTTTTGCCTTTGTCATGGTCAGGCCAATTCCCTCAAAGATGAAGAAGATCGCGAAGCCCCACCACATGGTATACGCGACATAGAAGACGAGCAGCCCCGTCATCAATACGGCTTTGTCCTTGACACTGACCGCATCCACTTTATAGAAATTGTACGACGCCTCAATGGCCTTCTTTGTGACATCGGAGACTATCTGTGACTCTTCAATCCTGCCTTCCTTCTTGAATACTTTGTCTATCTTGGGCAAAACGTTGTACCACTGCCTGAACATCTGTTTCTCATCGTCAACCGCATATTTTGCCTTGATCTTCTCTCCTTCGTTCCTGAACATAATATCTGAATCATCCAAAGCCGCTTTCAGCACAAGCCCGAGGTCTCCTTCGATCTTTAGTTGAGAGCCATTGACTTCAACCTTTGCTCCCGGATTAATTGTGAAAAGCTTAGCTGCCCGATCCGCCCTCTTCTCGGCATCTCCGGGCTTGTCCTCGGGTTTGTCCATCTTTATGACTGCTGAAAACATCCGCCCCATGAACTTCTCATTGCTCTTTGCGACCTTGGGGATAAAATATGATGATCCCTTGGCAAGCGTATTGAACATTTCATCTGCGAACTCGAGCCCGTTCCTTCCCTGACCGAACAGTGGTGAAAAAATCAGGAACAGGACGCACCAGAATGTTATCGCAAGAATGATCCCGACACCTAAGTGGCCCTTATGCCCTCCAGCCATGTTAGCCCTCCTCTCTTAACTTCCCGATGTTAGTGACAAACTTGCTGATGATCCAGAGCCCAAAGAAAGCCACAACGATCCAGAATATGATATTGCCTACAAACTCTATGTTCGCTGTCAGCGACTTATCCATATTTATATATTCAAGCTCTGTCAGTTTCTTGGGAAGGGTCGAGGCCCTGTTGACAAAACCCGCTATAATCGACATCGCATAGAACCCTCTGATATGGATGCCTTTAACAACCTTGGTCGTGAGGGCACCCACCTGGATGCCTATCAGCGACCCAATAAGCATACCCATGGCGAGCGTATAAAAAACATAACCGTAAATTGCATATTGTGCTATGGACGCAAGACCCGCGGTAAAGATTATCTGCAGGATGTCTGTGCCAACTGTTGTCGCAGTTGAGACTCCGAAGATGTAAACGAACATTGGGAAAGTGACAAAGCCTCCGCCGACTCCCATAATAGCTGCTAACATGCCTACGATTACGCCGCCTATAGCCACAAACAGCCAGGATATTCTCCTGCCGCCGAAGTCCTCATCAAAGGTAATCATTGGGGGGATATTGATCTTCTGAATGCTCACTGCCAGCCCGGTCATACCCGAAGGACCGCCATGCGCATCATGTCCTCCGCCTCCTCCACTGCTTGCGGTGGCTCTTGAGGACTTTATGAAGTCTGTAAGGGCATAAAAGCCAAGAAAACCGAGGAGAGTCGCATAAACCAGACTTATGAAAGCCTCGCTTAGAAGGGGGTCTTTGTTATAAAGGCCTTTATTGATTGCCCCGCCGATGAACGTACCGCCTCCCGAGCCCACGAGGAACGCTATCGCAAGTTTCACAGAGACGTTTCCGAGCTTCTTGTGAACGGTCGTTCCCATAATGGCTTTTGCAAAGATATGAAAGACGTCCGTTCCAACTGCAAGTATGCCTTTGACGCCGGCCGCCATTAAAGCAGGCGTGATAATGAACCCGCCGCCTGCGCCGATACACCCGGTGATAAGACCCGCTGCCAGCCCGACCGCAATCGAAACAATGAAGATCAGATTAGAGTAATGCGCCGGGGCGTATGCGGTCTTGCTGCCGATCATGTCCGCCGCCTGAAGGAACGAGACTCCCAGTATCGGCAGCAGCATAAGGCCAAGGAACAGGAGTTTCTTGCGGTTTTTTATGATGCTCATCGAGACCTCGTAATCCCATTTCGCGTGAGCTATTGACGCCATCTTGAGAAACTCGTACACCTTTCTTGGAAAAGTCATGGATAACCCTCCTTTTTGTTGCCCGGATGACTCAGAGCGTTTGTTTATCTCAACAAGCCGTTATTCACCTCCTCTCAAGGGACTTAACCTGTGCTAAATCGGCAGAAACATCATTATTACCTAAATCTTTATGACTTTAGCACATTAAGCAGTTGCAATATAAATTGAGGGGAAGCAGAATGTCAAGGATTTTATTTAGCTTTGTCAAGGCAAAATGAAAATGTCCGGTTTTTGGCAAAATAGAAATGTCCGGTTCTATGCCACCGCATTCCGCGGGACTTTTCGTTTGTAGCCGTTGATATCGAAATTCCTCCAGGGATGATCATGAGCGACAGCGCGAGCTTTACTCTTCTTTCTGACCGCAGGCTGTTTTATCACCTCTGGGCGCTTAGTAATCTGATGATGCCTGAGAGATCTTCCCTGACTCACTATAAGCATTCTCCCGTCCGTCCGCTCCTCAACCGTAATCTTCTTACTTATAACTGCTTCCTCGATCTGGTACAGCTTTTTGTCATGGGCAATGGTATTGTCGTTTCTGACCGTCCGCTCAGTTCTAATGCACAGAATCTTATCCAGGTCACTTCCTTTAGGAACAAGACGATGCATGTTCTCCTTGCTGGTCGGGGCAACCATGAACTTTTTGTTGTAGACAGAAATATACTCTTGTAAGAACTGATTGGCCTCTTGGATTGTACTAATGCCGCGTATCCGCATCTCCTTGACCAAGCGGTCCTGAAGTGTTCCAAAGAGTCGCTCAATACGCCCCTTAGCTTGCGGACTGTGCGCATGTAGTACCTCGACCCCTAATTCCCTCACAGCCCTCTCAAATTGGCTCATGGGCTCGATCCCCTGAAGT
>DATHCU010000405.1:0-6627 GCA_035319385.1 Thermodesulfovibrionales bacterium | reverse complement strand
AAGCGAAGGTTGCAGAGGCCGCCGAAGTCCATGGCTATTCCGAAATTCAGGCAGATGGATTTCGCATGGCCTATATGTAGATAACCGTTCGGCTCCGGAGGGAACCTGGTATGGACTTTTCCTTCGTAAACCCTGGCCTTGATGTCCTCGGCGATTATGGTCCTTATGAAGTCCGCCTGGCGGCCGGATTCGTCCGTTGATGCGGCCTCTGTTGCTTTATTCTCTTCGTTTGAGTTCATAATATCCGCCAATCAGTTAATCCTCCGGTGCTTATTTTACCACAACAACATGATCGACAAGAGGACCAAGGTTCTATATAGCTGCGACAGCCTTTTCGAGCCTCTTCAGTGTCCTCTCTTTGCCAATGATCTCGATCACCTCAAAGATGCCCGGACTCTCCGTCTTGCCTGTCATAGCGACTCTCACCGGCTGGGCTATGCTGCCGAGTTTTATACTGTTCTTTTCGGCTATGGCCTTAAATACCTCTTCCAGTGAAGCATGTGTGAAATCATCCAGTCCCGCAAGGGCTTCCCTGACCTCGATAAGATAGGGCCTGGTTTTTTCATTCAAGAATTTCTCTTTTGCCTTCTGGACGTATTCAACCTCCTCTTCGATGTAATATCTCAGCGACTCGGCGAGTTCTGCGAGAGTTTTCGCCCTTTCCTGAAGAGTTACGATCGCCTTTGCAAGCCACGTCTTATCAGGAAGCTGCCCTTCTTTGACAATCCCCGCGCTTATGAGGAACGGCATAACAAGATCCAAAAGCCTTAGAGGGTCGGAATGGATAATATACTGGCTGTTCAGCCAGAGAAGCTTCTCCGGGTTAAAGACCGCCGAGGAAGTGCCGACGTTTTCGAATGAAAAGTGTTCAATCAATTCTTCCCTCGTGAAGATTTCCTGGTCTCCGTAAGACCACCCAAGCCTCACCAGATAATTGACCAGCGCATCTGAGAGATATCCCATGTCTTTGTATGCTATGACAGAGGTGGCCCCGTGTCTCTTGCTCAACCTTGTCTTGTCCGCGCCCAGGATCATCGAAAGATGGGCGAACAGCGGCACCTGATAACCAAAGGCATTATAGATATGGATCTGCTTTGGTGTGTTGTTCAGGTGGTCGTCGCCCCTGATTATATGCGTGATCTTCATGTCGACATCGTCTACGACAACGGTGAAGTTATAGGTCGGAGTCCCATCCGAGCGCACGATGATAAGGTCGTCGAGCTGCGCGTTGTCAAAGGTCACCTCACCCTTGATCAGATCGTGAACAGTGATCTCTCCCTCCTGAGGCATCTTGAAACGGATAGCCGGCTTTCTATCTGACGGCGGCTCCTTCAAATGTCTGCACCGGCCGTCGTATTTGATGGATCTGCCCGCGGCCATGGCCGCCTTCCTGCGTTCTTCAAGCTCTTCCGGCAAACAGTAGCAGTAATACGCCTTGCCCTCTGCCACAAGGTTTTCCGCATATCTCGTATAGACATCGAACCTGTCCGTCTGCCTGAATGGTCCCTCGTCCCAATCGAGGTTCAGCCATCTCATACCATCCATGATGGATTCGATATACTCATCGGTTGACCGGGTCCTGTCAGTGTCCTCTATCCTGAGGATAAAGTCGCCGCCGTGATGTCTCGCGAAAAGCCAGTTAAATAGTGCTGTCCTTGCGCCTCCTATGTGAAGATGTCCTGTAGGACTCGGGGCGAAACGAACTCTAACCTTGCCGGGCAAATCATACCTCCATATGTTCTTGGAACGGTTATTACTTATTGATAACCCGTGACTCAGGATTATCTTCCTTCATTCTAGCAGAAGATGGAAATGTGCAAAAATGACCGTACTGAAGGGATCTGAGCTAATCCTTCATTTTCTTGACTTCTATTTTAAGGACGCTCTTTGTGCCCTCATGCACTATGAAACGGTTATCCCCCCTGTGTTCCACAACCCATATTATGTCTTCTCCTGAGACGAGCATCGGCACCCTGTTTCGTTCATCCCTCGGGACCTTCAGATCAACCAGAAAGTCCTGAATCTTCTTCCTGCGGCCGAAGCCTGAAGGGTAGAAGAAGTCGCCGTCTCTGCGCGGCCTCGCAAATAAGGGGAGGCTCAGGCAGTCCGCATCGAACAGCGCGAAAGAAATCCACAGACCGAATTTGTTGCATGCCTCTGCCTCCTCCCTGGTTATCAGGGAAGCCTTCAGGACTATACCGGCTTCTTTCAGAATCGTATCTCCGGGGATCTCAATCTGACAGGCGACAAGGGTGACAGGAGCCTCCGATGTGAGTACAATCGTGGAATAATCCTTGATCGCCCGTATCCCTTTGGGAAGGTATACCCTGTCGCCGGGGTCGCCGTCCTTTATCAGCCCGATAATGTCTTCTATGTGAACAAAGCTTATGCCACGAAGTCCCTTTGTCTCATCGATCGCCCTTCTCAGAATCCTTCTCATGATCACTTTGTCCATGCCGCCGAAGGGGGAAAGGAACAGTTCGATACGGGTGTCGGTCTTCCTGCTGATGAGCTTCATCAGGGTTTTGGTGACAATAATCCCGAAATACCTCTCATCATCCCTGAAGAGTTCGGCAGTCCTTGAGAGCGTTCCGATAAGGTCCGGATTGAATTCCTTCAGGTGCGGAATGAGTGACAGCCGTATATTGTTCCGCACATAATCCCTCTTGAGATTCGATGAATCGAGGATGCAATCAAATCCGTGTTCGTCCAGAAACGATTCGATCTCGCGCCGCTCGATCTCTATCAGCGGCCTTATGATATTCCTCCTCACAGGCGGAATTCCCGCAAGTCCGGTGGCGCCGGATCCTCTCAGAAGCCTCATCAGCAATGTCTCTGCCTGGTCGTCAGCGGTGTGGGCAAGGGCTATCTTATTCGCCTGCAACTCGTGCACTGTCATATCGAAGCTTTGGTAGCGCATGAGCCTTGCCGCCTCCTGCATGTTCAGTTTCTCGGCCAGGGCATACGCCTTGACATCGATCGCCTTCGACAAGAAAGGTATGTGAAGGTTGTCACAGAGCTTTCTGCAGAAGTCGATTTCAGCCGGTGTCTCATGGGGCCTCAGGCCGTGGTCGATGTAGATTGCAGTTAGTTGGAGTCTCAGCCGGTCCCTGAGCATGTCGAGCACGTGGATGAGGCAAACTGAATCCGGTCCTCCGGACAGGCCCGCGAGAACGCTCTCCCCGCCCGAAAGCATCGAATACTTCCTTATGATTGCTGCTGCCTTGTCAACGAGTCCTTGAGACTGAGCCTTCATCACGATTGGTCTTCCCTCATATTATTCAGGTATTCCTCCCATTCGAGAGGAAGAAGGTATTTCTTCTTGGTATTGCACTCCTTGCAAGCAGGCGCTACATTGCCCTTCGTGGATTTCCCGCCTCTTATTATCGGGACTATGTGGTCCATCGTCAATTCCTTTGGATGCATCTTCTTGCCGCAATAGAAACAGAACCCATTGGCGCATTTTCTCTTCCACCACTGAGATTTTCTCAGGATCTGTGCCCTGGCTTTTTCTTTTCTGATCTCCTCTTCGGAGACGATGGAAGTGAATGGCTCCATGGTGCTATCGATTAAAAAAGAGCAGAGACTGCATCCCGCGAAAGGTTCGGTATGATGTGAGATTCAATCCTCTGTCTAGAAAAGCTTTCCCAGGTTTCCCAGGCCTGGCAACTGCAATCCGCCCGTCAGTTTTGACATTTCACCGTTGACCATCTCCTGGGCGCGCCTCAGCGCCTCATTTACTGCCGCCATAATGAGGTCCTGGAGCATCTCGACATCGTCCGGGTTCACAACATCCTTTTCGATCTTTATGGAAATGATCTCCATGGCGCCGCTGGCAACCACGGTCACCATGCCTCCGCCTGCGGTTGCTTCAACAGTCTTACTCTTGGCCTCTTCCTGCATCTTCGCCATCTGGGCCTGCAGTTTCTGGGCCTCACGCATCATGTCCCCGAGCATCTTCTTAGACATTTTATCCTCCTGTTGCCCGATCCGATACCCTGTTTCGAGGGCCGAAGGAACGGGCCAATCTATTTCGTATTGTCGTTAATCGGAGTTACGTCAACAATCCTGCCGTCAAAAAGATCGAGGACCTCTTTGATCGAGGGATCCGCCATTACCTCTGCCTTAAGGTCCTTCTTCCTCACGGTCTTCTTCTTTACAGACTCAACCTCAAGCCTTACATTCGTCCCGAGTTCTTCTCCAAATATCTTTTCTATGGTATCCGCGTTTTTCTTTATAGAATCCGAAAACAGGGAGTAACCGCCGCGCAAGGTCAGTATCAACTTTCCGTCAGAGACCCTGTAGTCTGCCTCAGTCAGTTTTGAAGACAGTGGCGGCTCCATCCTCTTTAAAGCTCTTTCCCATATCTCCTGGGTTAACGCGGCTTCTGGAGAGGCGTGATCAGTGATATGGGGTGCAACGGATTCGGAGGCAGTATCCATTTCCTCCACAGGTTCCTGTTCTGGAGAAACCGCAGACGTAGTTTCCTCCACAGCCTGCTGTTCTGGAGAAACCGCAGGCGTAGTTTCCTCCACAGCCTCCCGTACTGGAGAAACCGCAGGCGTATTTGAAGAACTTTCTGCGGCGCTCCTGGCGGAAGAGCGCCCTTTGACAGGTGGCTCAGCCTTTACAGTAGGATGGGAAATGTAGGTTTCAAGATTCTCTATTATCTCTTTCAGAGGCATCATATCCTTGAGGAAGCTTGTCTTCAGCAGAGAAATCTCAAATGCAAGCCGTGGAGAAGAGGCATTCTTGATGTCGATTTCGGCTGCCAGGAGTTCAGAAAGTATCAGAGTAAGCTGTCCTTCTGAGGTTCTCTGGAGGATGTCTCTTATCGGGGCGATCTCATCAGCCCCTATGTCGAGCACTTTACCCGGATCTTTCACAACGGACGACACCAGCAGGTTCCTGAAAAACTGGATAAGTTCCCTGACAAAGGTCCGTATATCAGTGCCCCGGTCGGAAAGATCCTCGATAATGCCGATCATCTTTTCGCGGTTTCCTTCAATCAAAGCGATCGAAAGCTGCGAGAGAACTCCGAAATCGGTTATGCCGAGGAGGTCCTGCACCTCGGCCTCGGTAACATCCGACGAAAAAGAGGATATCTGGTCCAGAATGGTCAGAGAATCCCTCAGACTCCCGTCAGCGGCCCTCGCAACCATATCGAGCGCTTTATCGGTAATATGTATCCCTTCGTTGTCGGCTATCGACTTCAATCTGCCCTTTATCATATGACCCGGAATCCTTTTGAAGGGCAGATGCTGGCAGCGGGAAAGAACAGTCGCCGGAATCTTCCTCGGCGCGGTCGTAGCAAGAACAAAAACAACATGCGAGGGAGGCTCTTCAAGGGTCTTCAGAAGGGCGTTAAAGGCCGCATCAGACAGCATGTGAGTCTCATCGATAATATAGACTTTATACCTTCCGCCTGAAGGAACGTACTTTACCCTCTCCCGGAGGTCACGAATATCATTGACGCTGTTGTTAGAAGCGCCGTCGATTTCCATGACATCCACGGAAGACCCGTCGGCAATCGATCTGCAAAAGGAACACTCTCCGCAAGGAGAAGGCGTAGGACCATTCTGGCAGTTCAGGGCCTTGGCGAGGATTCTCGCCGTGGATGTCTTGCCGACACCCCTGGGCCCTGAGAAAAGATACGCATGGGCAACTTTTCCCTGCTCAAGGGAGTTTTTAAGAACACGAAGAATGGATTCCTGGCCAATAAGGTCATCGAACCCCTTGGGACGCCACTTTCGTGCAAGTACTAGATAACCCATAATTCTATCGGATAGTTCGAAAGGCAAAGGCTGCCGGATGCTAATTCTGTATTGTACATTGGTATTTGATGTTTGATCAGCGCACCTGTCTTTCTCCAGCCTGGAAACGGCTACCTCCGGCACCCAGGAAAAATGCTTACCGCTGCTTCCTTCCGGACCTGACGGGGTTCACATCCACCTGCTGCGAAGGGCCGTCCCCAGGCTGCAGAAAGACAGGATGGCGGAGAGTGGGATCTGAACCCACTAAGCACCGCGTCCGTATTGGCTTTCTCAGACACTTGGTGACGGTTTGGTGACGGTTTTGATGTCAGCTACCCTGTCTTTTTGCATCTGCCTGAAAGCATCAACGACCCTTATTTTAGCATATATCTCAGTTGATTTGATGCTCGCATGTCCGAACCATTCTTTTAATAAGTCTTTTGATATCCCGCTGTTCAGATAATGCGTACCGAAACTGTGTTTTGTGGCCTCATATAATTCGATTTTAAGCCCTAATTGACTTATTGCGCTATTGAATTCTTATTCAGGTAATTGCGGCTGTAAGGTCGTTTCACAATCCTGCCATGACTGAAAACAAACTCCTCGCCGAACCCTCTTGGAGGCAAAGCCTTTAATGTTTCGGAAAATAACAGGTTGTGCCGGAGAAGGGCCGAACTGCTTGCCCATATTCAGAACACCAATCATCAGTACAATCTCCCGGACACCGGCAAGCTCGCCTATAAATCCAAAAGGAAAGGCGCCTCGGAAAGGTTTCAGGATATCAGCGTTTAAAGGAATATAGAGATCGATCTTTCGATTATTGATCACTACGATCAGCTCCTTTTGCCGCTTGAGCAGGAAATCTCTATTATTG
>DATHCU010000404.1:0-2697 GCA_035319385.1 Thermodesulfovibrionales bacterium | reverse complement strand
CGGGTATCGATGCGATTTCCTATGCTTCTGACTTTATTCGAATGGATAGGGCTAATGCGGTGCTGGCAGGCGGGGTCGAGGAATTGTGTGAGGAAACCTTTATTGGTTTCCTCAAGCTCGGTTGTTTGTCCGGAGAGGACGGATCGGACCCTGTATGCCGCCCTTTTGATGCGCGGAGAAACGGGACAGTGCTATCCGAAGGGGCGGCGATTATGGTTGTCGAAGACGAAGAATATGCCACGGGGAGGGGCGCGTGTATTTTGGCCAGGATATCCGGATACGGAAATTCCTTTGATCCCGAGGCAAGAATGGATTTTGGTCACGCAGGAAAAGGGTTGAAGAACGCAGTTACCATTGCGCTTGAGGATGCTTCGCTCTCACCGACAGATATTGATTACGTGTCTTCATGCGCGAATTCCACGAAAGGACTTGACAGGATGGAGAGTTCGGTCTTAAAAGACCTGTTGAGAGAACACGCTTACGGAATTCCCGTCAGTTCGATTAAGTCCATGCTCGGAGAGTCGTTCTCCGCGTCGGGGGCATTGGCTTGCGCTGCTGCCGTCGGGACACTCAGAAACGGGGTAATCCCGCCCACGGTTAATTACGAGGTAAGGGACCCGGAATGTGATCTCGATTATGTGCCGAACGAGCCGAGGAAGAAAGATATCCGGAATGTGCTGGTCGTTTCATCTGATCCATACGGAAACAACTCGGCCGTAATTCTAAGCAAGTACTAAAATGAAGGGTGAAGAATGGAGCTCGGATTTGAAGAAATCAAGAAGCTGATACCTCAGAGATTTCCGTTTATCATGATCGACAGGATCATTGAGATGGTGCCGGGAAAAGAGGTGGTCTCGATCAAGAATGTATCGGGGAATGACATATTATTTCTTGGCCATTTCCCGGAAAAGGCTATTATGCCGGGCGCTGCGATAATAGAGGCGATGGCGCAGACCTCCATCGTCCTTTTTGCCTCTGACAGGACAACAAGCCGGGAGGAGCATGCGCCAATCTACTATTTCGGTTCAGTGAAGGCGAGGTTTCATCATCCCGTGGTGCCGGGCGACCAGTTGAGGATCAAGGTAGTCAATGTTAAGACGCTGCCTACGGGTGCTTATGTGTCCGGCGAAGCCTTTGTCGGAGACAAGAAGGTATCAGAGGCGGATCTCGTTTTTAGTGTGAAAGATGAATAAGAGAGTTGTTATCACGGGATTGGGGGTTGTGACGTCGATAGGCATAGGGTGGGAGGAATTCTGGGAAGGGCTGCTGAACGGAAGATCCGGGATAAGCCCCGTCAGATCGTTCGACACATCAAACCATTTTACGCATAACGGGGGAGAGATACTGGATTTCCATCCTGAGGACTTTATTCCTCCGGAAGAGTTGAAGACCATGAGCCGGGCAAATCAGCTTGCCCTCGCTGCCGCCAGGCTCGCGGAGAAAGACGCGGTCATTTCTCGCGGTGATGGCCCGGTCCCTTTGAGAAGGGGTGTCTGCATAGGGATAACGTCAGGGTCGGTGCAGGTCATAGAACACATAAACGACCGACTCATAAAGGAAGAGGCTTTGAAAAGGGAGTTGATATGCCAGCTTCCTGTGCATTCGACGCCCGCCGGGATCGCGAGAGGTTTGAACATCGAAGGCCCGGAATTCCTGTTCTCCACCGCATGCGCTGCCGGCAATTACGCAATTGGCTATGGCTATGATTTGATCTGTCTGGAAAGGGCTGATATGGTGCTGGCCGGCGGGTCGGACCCATTTTCCAGGATATCTTTCACGGGGTTCAATCAATTCGGTGCTGTTGCCCCTGAGAGATGCCAGCCGTTTGATAAGAACAGAAAGGGGATGATGGTGGCGGAGGGCGCTGCGGTACTCGCTCTTGAGTCGCTGGAGAGTGCACTAAGGAGGGGCGTGCGCATATATGCGGAGATTCTAGGTTATGGTCTGAGTTGCGACGCTAATCACATGACCCAACCGTCTGCTGAAGGTATGGGTGCATGCATGATAAAAGCGATGAGTTTGGCGGGCATCGTAAGAGAAGATGTGGATTATATCAGCGCTCACGGGACAGGCACTTCAGCGAATGACAGGACCGAATGCGCTGCGATCAAAGAAGTCTTCGGTGAGAGATACCGGGAGATACCGGTAAATTCTATAAAGTCCATGCTCGGTCATACGATGGGAGCAGCTTCGGCGATTGAAGCCGCTGCATGTTCGCTTGTCGTGAAGAATGATATCATACCTCCGACGATTAACTATGAGAGCCCTGATCCGGAGTGCGATATCGACTGCGTCCCGAACAGCCCCAGACAACATGTCGTCAATATCGCTTTGAATAATTCGTATGCGTTCGGCGGCAACAACGCGTCTCTTGTCTTGAAGAAATTTACTAATTGACTGAAGGAGGAAGTAATCGCTTATGAATGAAGACCAAATAGAAAAGGAGATTATAGCCATAGCCTCCGACGTTTCAGGATTTGAGCCTGAAGAGATAACCCGTGAAACACATTTTTATAACGATCTAGAGATCGATTCAATAAAGGCTATTGAGATTACGGTCGCTATCGAGAAGAGATTCAAGATTTCCGTGAGGGATGAAGATGTCCCCAATATAACTACAGTGAGGCATGCTGTAGAACTGGTAACAGAATTGCTTAAGGAAAAATGAACAAATGGGTAAGTCTCACAACAAAACTT
>DATHCU010000403.1:0-7538 GCA_035319385.1 Thermodesulfovibrionales bacterium | reverse complement strand
AAGGACAATGAGAACCCGTACGCGACCCAAAGGAAACTCACAATACAGTAAGTGACAAAAGACATCGCCATGGTGTTTAGAGTGTCCTTGCGCTTCGCCAGTCCACCGTAAAACAGGGCCAGGCCGGGCAGGGTCATCAGCATTACGAGTGCTGTTGCTACTATCATCCATGCGGTATCTCCCGTGTCAATCTTCGGAGCAGGAACCGCTGCCGCGGAAGGGGCAGCAGGAGCAGGCGTTGCCGCCTGCTCAGCCGCCGGAGGGGTAGGAGGGTTAGTTCCGCCCTGCTCTTCAGCGATCACAAACCCGCTGATAAACATTATCAATAATACCGCTATTCCAATAAACCTTTTCATTGTGTGCCTCCTTTAAAAACTCAGAGTAACGTTGACTCCGCCGTATACGATATCTTTCTTGCCGTCGTCACTGATGCTCTTTATTGCCTCTTTTGCGTCATCGCTGAGCGGGAAGGAATAGGCTATCTTCGGCGTTATCGTGAGCGCCTTTGTGACAGGTATATTCAGGGACGAAGAGAGTTCTGCGTTGTAGAAGTTGCTGAAATCGTCGCCCTTGTCATTGAATCCCATGACCTTGTTGTTGACGTTATAACTCGCAGATGCCCCTAGATTCAGGGTCGTATTCTTTATCAACTCAAGGGAGTGACCTATCGAGGCCACTATAAAAGCGCCCTGGCCCTCGTCATAGTCGTAATAAACAGTCAGGGTCGGTTTCAGCAGCGTATCGTAGCTCGCCGAGAGATATACTTCCTGCGTGTCGTTTGCCGCGTCCAGAGCGTAGTATATATATCCGGCCCCGAAAGTCCATTTGTCGATCGACCGGGTGTAGGTAAGGGTGATGTCCGTCTCTGTTACCTCGCCGTGCCCGTCCCCTTCGTCAATCTTCGAATCCGAATCATAATTGGCCCAGATGTTCGCGCCGAAAGCACCGTATGTGATTGCTACGGACGGCTGCACTACCCAGCTGTTGCTCAGCTTCTGACCACGCCACACATAGTTGCTCATAACATCCACCGAAGCACTGCCCGATGTCTTTATCTCCTCTGCGTATACAACCCCCGTCGAAACAAGAAAAGTTAAAATCAGCGCCAGACTCAAGACTCTTAATCCTCTCATTTGTCTTCCTCCTCGTATTAGGTTCTTTATTTTTCGGCCCTCCCTCAAAAAGGTAAAGGGGCATCCTGATGTTCTGCTCTCACAACTCTGCCGGCTCTTAGTTCCCCTGTTCAAAGGCGGGCGCGCTTTGCACGCCATTCTATGAGTGACCCGTTGTATTCACCTCCTCTTTCCTAATGTTGTACTTCTTCACTTTATATCCGATCATCCTTTCGGTTATGCCCAGTCTTCTCGCCGCCCTTGACATGATCCATCTGCATTCCTTCAATGCATTGATAATCTCTTCTCTTTCTATTTCCCTCACTTTTTCTCTCAGAGATTCCATTCTGTCTTCCCGCTCTCTATATATCCAGAATCGTGCCAGGTGTAACATGCTGATAATAAATGTAAGTCTCCCTTCGGGAACGCTACAAAATTGTATGTTGCAACAATTTTGTAGCACGATGTTCGCTGTTTGAGTCAGCTTTTGCACGATGGGATTGCCTGTTGGCCCAGTTGGAAGATTAGAGACGTGACAATGAAGTTCAGCCCGGGCTCAATATGCGGACGACCCGCTGACGTATCCATGAATGAAATTATATTACGCCCGGGAAAAAGGACAATGGAGGTGCGAAGAAGGACGAGGCCTGGAAGACAGACTAATCTGCCGGCTGTTTCAGGGGGGCGCCCTTCACCTCGAAGTGCACCGAGTCGAGAATATTTGTCTGTTTGTCAACCAGTGATAAGGCGTATTTGCCCTGTCTCAATTTCCAGGCAATGGCGGGCTCGGATGTCTCATGCAGGTTTTCTTCGTTCAGGGTCCAGTGCAGATCGCCCCGGGAAGTCCCGGCCTCGAAGAAGATATATTGATTCTCTGCCGGAATATCGGGATCAATCGAGATTACGCAGCCGTCTGATGGATAGAGGATATGGGGGAAATCATCCGCCTTAACAACGGCAATATCGGGTTTGCCGGAAGATCCGCCCACAGGCTCCGTATCTCTTATGAACCATTCGGTCCGTTCCGGTTCTATTTCATCCTGGAACTCAATGTGTTTTGAAAATACACCATGTGGGGGGGTGGGAGCTTCGCCCGGATTCCGGCTGTGCAGATGATCCATGATCTCAAGCCATACAGGCGCCGCGCCCGTGACACCGCTGACGCTCCACATCGGAGCGCCCGAGAAGTTTCCTACCCATACGCCGACTGTATACCTGTCCGAGTATCCGATACACCAATTGTCCCGCATGTCCTTACTTGTGCCGGTCTTGACGGCGCTCCAAAATCTTGTCGAGAGCGGGTTTTCGAGGCTGAACGTGCGGCTTCGTGCTTCTCTGTCGGAAATTATGTCGGATATAAGAAATGCCGAACTTTCAGAGAATGACCGTCTCCCCTCTGCTGCATTGTTGCCGAAAGTGAGCCTCAACTCGCCCTGCACGCCTTTGTTTGCCATCGTTCGATATGCGTTAACGAGCTCCCACAGGCTGACATCAGCCGACCCAAGGGCAACTGAAAAACCATAATAGTCTTCATTTCTGAGCTGGGAAAATCCCAATAATTTAAGTCTCTGAATAAATACGTCAATGCCCACGAGCGAAAGGGTCCTCACAGCCGGGATGTTGAGGGAAGAGGCCAGCGCCGTCCGAACGGAAACCAAACCCTTGAAATCATGCTCATAGTCTTCGGGCTTATAAATGCCGAGCGCGGTAGGAATATCGGCAGGGCTGTCTATCAGGATCGACGCGGGGGTCAGAAGCCGTTTTTCGAGAGCCAGTGCATACAGGAATGGTTTGAGAGTTGATCCCGCTTGTCTCCTGGCCTTTATCCCATCAACGTAGCGCGCACTGGATTCGTCACCGATGCCTCCCACGTATGCAAGGACATCCCCTGTCCTGTTCTCGACTACGAGGACGGCTCCGTCTCTTACATTCTGCTGCCTAACAGAAAGAACGTGACGCCTCAATACCTCGTAAGCAAAGCCCTGAAGATTTCCGTCGAGAGTGGTTACCACGGATCTTCCCACAGGCCCATGGGACAGGCGGCCGGTCTCAGGACTCACGCTTGCGGCCAAGAGACGATGTGCAACATGAGGGGCAAGGGCGATCTTCTGTCTGACCAAATAATTGCGGCCAAGGGCGATGCCTGCAAGTCTTCTGATTTCCTGACATCCTGCAGCGGAGTCCGTCGAACCGGCAAGGGCGCATGCCCTGATGCTTGCTGCACTTACTGCAGCGTTCGGGGCACGTATCAGAGAGGCAAGTATCAGAGATTCGGCCTCGTTCAGCCCGGCGGGTTCCTTGTCGAAGAGCCCTCTTGACGAAGCAGACACCCCCTGAAGTTCGCCTCTGAAGGTTATCAGGTTCAGATAAGCCTCCAGGATCTGTTCTTTTGACCATGATTCTTCGAGTTCTCCAGCCGCCTTGATCTGGCGCCATTTCTGGCCGGGTGTTCTCCTGCCGCCCTTCGGCTTCAGGCTTTCATCCAGTATCGATGCAAGCTGCATTGTCAGGGTGCTGGCGCCACGGGTCTGTCTTGTGAAGATGTTCTTGATAATCGAGGACCCTAAAGCAAGCCAGTCCACCCCCTTATGTGAAAAAAATCTCTTGTCTTCGGAAAGGACGACTGCGCGGACAAGTGCGGGAGAGATGTCCTCTAACCGTGTCCAGTCGAGCCTCCTGCCAGTTGGGTCCGTTCTCAACTCGTGGATGATTGCGCCGTGCCTGTCCAGCAGCACCGAATCCGACTTCGTGTATGAATCCTGCACGTCCCGAAAGGCCGGCAGGGCATCCGCGGTAGAGGCAAAAGCCAGAAAAACAAGAAGGCAAAACAGGATCTTCATTGTCGCCATGTTACTGCGCGTCACTGATAGGTCGCTGGATGCAGGAGGAAGGGAGGAGAGTTTACATTCAGTCGATGTCCTGTTTATCATAATAAACGGTCCGTAAAGAGGAAAGATCCATTAATATAACATGAGGGCGGATTTCATGGATATTGCCTTCTTATGGCAAACAGTCTGTGTCACCGCCAAAACAGGAGGTAGATATGAAAAGAGTCTGGATCCTTACGGTAGCTATCGTTCTGGTTGTCATGGCATCGGCGTCAACTGTCCTCGCGGGCAATGTCCACGACCCCAAGATACGGGAAAGAATTGCGAGACAGCAGCAGAAGATTGATCAGGGTATTATTTCGGGGAGCCTTACCCGAAGGGAAGCTGCCGTGCTTCAGGACAATCTCGACTGGATCAGGGACGAGGAAGTCCATCTGAAGAGAGACGGCAGATTGACCGACAGGGAGAAAAAGAGGCTCTGGAGGATGCTTGACGAAAACAGTGAGATGATCCATGACAAGAAGCATAATCGTATCAGACGTTACCGGGAGATGCACTAGCAACTGCATGTGATTCTGAACCCTCCGACCTCTTAATACCTGGCGCCGGAGGGTTAACCCTATCGTTGCCAAAAGGCAGGTCATCTCTCAAAGTCTTTCTATGCGATGAGATTTGATCATGGCATGGCGCCGGAGAAACTGGCCTTCACTGAAAGGGTAATACTGGTCTCGCATTATGACGCGGCTTACGATGCCATCAAGGTATCGCTGCTAAAGGTTTTTCGAGCCGTCCTCCCTTTTGGCAGCCGTGAGAATTCTTCAACGGTAAGGGGGTAAGGTTAAGAGGTCTCGGAAAGGGCCGTCTGATATTCCTCCCACAGCCTCTCCTTTGAAGAACCCGAGTCGATGAAATCCCACGGCAGGATCTCATCGAAAGTCCGCTGCCTGAATAGATAGAAATTTTTGCTGAGGCCGGCCTTTTCTGTTGAAGCCGCCCAGTCTTTCTCCGTCTGCATCTCTTCGATCACCCGAGATACCCGCCGGTCGCCCCTTGCAAACAGCCCCTGCATGTATGCGTATTTGGGAACGTCATGAAAGACCTTGACCCCTTTGACGGGGAGGAGACGCTTTCTGATCATCTTCAAACGGTCCCTCACTACATCCGGCTCCTCCATGAAATGCCACTGAAACGGAGTGAAGGCTTTGGGGACAAAAGTATTTATGCTCAGAGTTAAGTTTCTTCTAGACGGCATGGACGTTATCTTTTCTGCTAGACCGATGATCCCATCGATGTCCGCCCTTGTCTCTGTCGGAAGGCCTATCATGAAGTACAGCCGCAGTGTCTCGATTCCCTCTTTGAACATGAGTTCGGCAGTAAATAGGATATCTTCTTCAGTGATCTTCTTGTTGATAACCCTTCTGAGTCTTTCAGTCCCAGCTTCGGGAGCGATCGAAACGCTCTTGTGCCCCTTTAGCATACTGATTAAGTCGACGCTCTTCCTGCCCGCCCTCAGCGAAGTTATAGAAAAATCCACGCCTGGTATCTTCAGTATATCCTGCGAGTGGGGATAATCTGAAAGTGAAGGGGCGATCACCCCGACTCTCGCCGACTTCTCCCGTCTGCCCAGGATTTCCCTTTCTATTTCCTGAAAGCCCTTCTTTCTGGGCGGATTATAGATGTTCCCCACAGCGCAAAATCGGCAATTCCAGGGACAGCCGCGCATTGCCTCGATAAGGTAGGTATCTGAGAACTCTGTGGCCGGTGTAACGATCGATGTTGTCATCCTCGAAGCGGAAACATCTTTCAGATAGCGCCTTCTGATAATGTCGGGTGCTTTGCCCGCAGTGGTTCGCGATTCTATCCTGCCGTCGGCGCAGTAGGAAATATTGTAAGCTTGCGGCACATAGAGCCCATTCACGGATTCCGTCATTTTGACGGCGTCGTCCCTGAACGGACGGGCTCTCCAGGCGCTCATGAATTCAGGGAGCATTTCGTCGGCCTCTCCAACGAAACATATGTCGAAGAAATCGGCGACCGGCTCAGGGTTCAGGAATGCGCATACGCCCCCCATGATGACCAGCGGATGACGCCCGGTTCTCTCAGATGCCCTGAAAGGGATCTTTGCGAGGCCGAGTATCTTCAGAATACCCGGATAGTCGTTCTCGAAGGAGACTGAAAACGCAACTATATCAAACCGCGCGAGAGGCTTCTTGGATTCCATGGAAAAGAGTTCCGTGCCGGTTCTGGCGTATTCATAGAGATCCCTTTCGTCGGGCAGAAAAGCCCGCTCGCAGACTACATCAGGCATGCTGTTGAGCAGCCCATAGATGCCCTGAAACCCAAGGTTGGACATGCCGACGTGGTAGGTGTTGGGATAGACAAGGGCTACCGTCGTCCTGCCGCCCGGGTCCTTGTAAACGGTCCCTGTCTCTTTCGACAAAAGCAGGTCGATATTCTCCCTGAGCCTCCGGCTCATAGCGCCGCCAAAACGGTTAGCATAGCCATTGACCAGACAATGTCTATAGGAACCTGAAGTCCGCACGAAGAATCGAAGAGGAGGGCTGCGCGCGAAGGGAATTCATCGTCTCCAAGCCACAGGACGAGGGTTGCGGGAATCCTGGGCATTGGGCGCAGCCTTATCGAGACATCACCATAATCGGCTGGATCGGCGCAGAGGTGTTCTCCCCGATTTAGAAAGGCCTGTCCGTTCTCCGCGTATCTCTCTGCCAGCGTGTTGAGGGGAAGGACATGACTGCCCCTGAAAAACAGCTCCCCGCCCTTGATGTCTCCAGGTCTCACAAGTCTGTTTGTCTCGGCTATATCCTTTGCGTGGATGAGGTACCAGAGGCAGGAGTGAAGGAAAAAATAGGGATATCTACCGGCAAGGGATTCACCCTGGGGAGAATCCGAAGAAATGATCCTTTCTTTAGTACTTACCGAATAATCATAACAGAAAGACCTGACGATATAAGAATGCCGCTGCTCCTCAAAGGTGACTGAGGCGTTCTTGCAGACGAGGGACGGATCAAGACCCGCCAATATTTCCCATGCCTTTTCCTCACCGGGGGTGATCATACATTAATATACCACAATGCGATTTAGTTCCTTTTTCCTCTGGATTTTGTGAATGCATCGGGTTATATTAAGAATATGAAATGCAGGAAATGCGGGGGAAAGATCAAGCTCGTCATCGGTTGAAGGGCCGTATCTTTCAACTGCATGGATTGCGGTAAGAAGTTCCCCCTGAGAGAGTACCTCGCTGAACTGGATGAAAAGAGTCTTGAGCAGATAGCTGCACGGCCCTGCGACAGGGCCTAGCGAACTTGGAACGCTCCGCCTAAAGGCTGGCGGAGCAAGATATTACTCAATTCCTAAATCAAGAAACTGCCTGTTGTTCCGTTCAACCCTTCGCATGATTTCACTGCCGGTGAGAAGTTCGAAGCTGATGCTGCGCTTCGTCTTCGGTCTCCCCGAGGATCCCCGTGATTCTTGATTCATAGATCGAGTCATACGCCTTGACCTGATTATCGCTGATCCGCTTGTGCGGCTTATGGCATTAACCGGATTTCTGCTGTAGAATATTCCTGATATTAACGAG
>DATHCU010000402.1:0-5111 GCA_035319385.1 Thermodesulfovibrionales bacterium | reverse complement strand
TCATTCTAAGGGAACCCGCGAAGAGGCTCCCATTCCCTCCGGTGACAGCAATCTTCAAATCAAGGCCGGTCTCTGCTTCTATCTCATGGAGAATTCTCTCTACCGCCCCGACTGTGCCATACAATATTCCTGACTGTATGCCTTTCAACGTATTGGCGCCGAGAGCTGATCCGGGCCATGATACAGAAACTGCCGGAAGTTTGGCCGTGCCTTTCGCGAGAGATTCGCTCATTAGTCTTACGCCGGGCATTATCGCGCCTCCGATATAGTTTGCTTCTTTGCCCACAACGCTGATCGTAGTGGCGGTGCCGAAATCGATGACCGCCACAGGACACTTATAACGTTCATAAGCTGCAACAGAGTTGGCAATCCTGTCGGCCCCCAGTTCACCGGGTGCGGGGATTGCGAATACAAGTCCGGTTACAATTCTATGGCTGACTATCAGAGGTTCCCCGGACCCAAACTCCGCCAAAGATCCTGCTATTACACCTGTGTGGCCCGGGACAACAGATGATATTATAATCCCTTCCGCTGTTTTGTCTATATTTATTTCTCTTATGAATGCATTAAGCCGGGAGGTGTACTCTCCTCCGGTAAGCATCGGCCAAGTGTCAATAGTCAGCACCAACGGGTCCGCGCCCGTGAAAAATCCGATGCGTATCGATGAGTTCCCTATATCAACCGCAATAATCATCTGTTAAATCAGCGTCACATCCCCTGAGCTTATCTTCATTGTCTCACCCGTCGGCAGTTCCATTATCAGCAAACCTTCGCCGTCAATATCACGGGCCAGACCTCTGAACACACCCCGACTGGTCACCGCGCTGACTTCCCTGCCGAGCGTCGACGACAATTGTTTCCAAGCGGAAAGGAGGGTATCCCGGTCCATCGTCTTAAGAATCTTGTACCAGACGTCCAGCTCGTTTAATACTTCAGCCGCTATTTCCGTTCTTGAATAGTCCGATCCGCTCTCATGCTTCAGAGAGGTCGCGATGGATTTCACGTCTTCGGGAAACCGCTCGACATCGGCGTTCACGTTTATCCCTATACCAAGAACAGCCAAGGATATCTTGTTCTCCTCTGTCTTCAGATCCGTAAGAATACCGCCCAGCTTTTTCTTCTTAACGGTCAGGTCATTCGGCCACTTTATGAGAATATCGAGTCCGCTTGCCCGTCTGAGCGCTGTGGCACAGGCAACCGAGGACATGATGGTAATCAGAGTGGCATCCCTAGACCTGATATCGGGCATCAGGATTATACTCATATATAGGTTTACGCCCGGAGGGGATACCCATGCCCTGCCAAGCCGCCCCCTGCCCCTGCCTTGGGAATCGGCGAGAACTACAGCACCTTCCAGAGTCTTTGCAGCGATTTCGGAAGCCGTGGTATTTGTTGAGTCAACGGTATCGAAGTAGAATATCTCCCTGCCTATGAGGCCGGTTATTCTGGACCTTAATCCATCTATATTCAAAGCTATTCTTGCTTCAGGATGACAACCTCAATCTTGCCCTTCAGCCCCTCGGCGAACCGTCTCGCATCATCTTTTGTGCCCACAATCGAATCATAGTGCATAGGGATCGCAATTTTCGGATTCATGTCAAGGGCCGCCTGAACCGCTTCCTCGGCTGTCATTACGTAGGTGCCTGAAACCGGCAGGAGAGCGATGTCGGCTTTGAAGGTACGCATCTCCGGAATATGATCGGTGTCGCCGGCGATGTAGATCTTCTGGCCTTCAACCTCGAAGATATAGCCGACCCACTTGTTCTTTGCAGGATGGAACTGTTTATTGGTGTTGTAGGAGGGCACGGCTTTGACTTCAATCCCCTCCACATTTATGGTGTCTCCGGGCTTAACCGTCTCTACCCTCCCGGAAAGCTTCTTCATACAGTCCTGAGGCGCCACGATTACGGTGTCAGGTCCGTGAAGCATCCGTATGTCCTCAGGAGAGCAATGATCAAAGTGCTCGTGCGTTATCAGGATGATGTCCGCCAGATCCTTCTTCTTGATCTTGAACGGGTCCGTATAGATGACCTTTTTCCCCACAATCTTGAAAGTGTCATGCCCAAGCCAGTGAATGTTCTCTACCATTGCACCTCACTCCTTCCCTTGCCGGGACTTCAAACGCCCGACGACCAGAGAATAGTCCCCTGAAGCGACCCCTCTTTTCTGAAGAATTATATCACAAAAAACCTCTTATTCATATTGAACAAAGGACGAATGAGGCCGTTCAATATGCAATGAATTACTGTTATAATAAGTCAATCCGTCCTGAGAATATCCGATGGGAAAGATCATAGCCATAGTCAATCAAAAAGGGGGCGTTGGAAAGACCACTACTGCGGTCAACCTCGCGGCGTCTCTGGCCCTTGCCGAGAAAGAGATACTGGTTGTCGATACCGATCCACAGGGGAATTCAACGTCCGGACTGGGTATTCCGAGGGACGACATCGCGAAGAGCCTGTATGATGTCTATATGGGCAGATTCGAGATCAATGAGTCCCTGCGGCCGACATCCATGGAACATCTCAGCATAGTGCCGTCGACAATAGACCTTTTGGGGGTCGAGGTAGAGCTTGTCGGCAGAGAAGGCAGGGAGCATATCCTTCAAAATGCGCTGGAAGCGGTCAGGGACAGGTTCAGGTACATCCTGATCGACTGCCCGCCTTCACTCGGCCTGCTGACTCTTAATGCGCTCATAGCAGCTGATTCCGTGATAATTCCGGTGCAATGCGAGTATTATGCCCTTGAGGGATTGGGACTCTTGACCAAGACTCTTCGACACGTCAGGAGTTCCTTCAAACCCGACCTCGACATAGAGGGCATCGTCCTTACGATGTTTGACTCAAGGAACAACCTCGCCCAGGAAGTTGCCGGTGAAGTGAGGAAACATTTCAGCGATAAAGTATATAATACTGTGATTCCGAGGAATGTCACCCTCGGAGAGGCCCCCAGCTTCGGGAAACCTGCTATCCTATACGATATCCGCTCAAAGGGAGCGCAGTGCTATCTGTCCCTTGCAAAGGAGATACTGGATGAAAACGGCGTTGGGCAAAGGACTTGAGGCTTTAATACCCGATAAGGGTGATGAGGTCATATATCTTGACATAGACCGAATATTCCCCGGAGAGCAGCAGCCCAGAAAGGCCTTCAAAGACGATCCACTGAAGGAGCTTGCAGCATCTATCAAGGAGAAGGGGGTATTGCAGCCGGTTATCGTCTCCCGCACCGGGGACGGCACGTTCAGACTGGTCGCGGGTGAGCGCAGATGGCGCGCCGCATCAATAGCGGGCCTGAAGAAGATACCGGCCCTCATAAAGAATGTAGCCTCAAAAGATTCCCTCGAGATAGCTCTCATCGAAAATATCCAGAGAGAAGACCTCAATCCGGTTGAAGCCGCGGAGGCGTTCAACAGGCTTATGTCCGAACACGGCTTGACACAGGAGGAACTTTCCGACAAGGTTGGAAAGGACAGGGCCACCGTAGCAAATTACCTCAGACTCTTAAAGCTCCCCGACGAGATAAAGTCCCTGCTTTACAACGGTTCACTGAGCATGGGGCATGCCAAGGCGATCCTCTCGATAGAGGGCAGAATCCCGCAGATAGAGGCGGCCCGGAAGATAATCCGGAAAGGCCTGAGCGTAAGAGAGGCTGAATCATTGACAAAGCGCCCATCAGGGACAAAGCCCGCAAAACCGCCCAAGGACCCCCAGATCTCTTCACTGGAAGAGAAACTGATCAAGAGCCTGGGGACAAAGGTGCGGATATTGCATAAGGGCAAGAAAGGCCAGATCGAGATTGAGTATTATTCGTTGGAAGAGCTCGAAAGGCTTCTTGAGGTCCTGCTGGGCTGACAGTTTCGCAGCGATTAAGGAGGAGAAATGAAGGAAGAGACGGATGTCTACGATATTGTCATTATCGGGGGAGGGCCGGCTGGTCTTACCGCAGGGCAATACGCATCGAGGGCCACCCTGAAGGTCGTCATAATCGACAAATCCAGGACGGCCGGAGCCTTAGCTTATTCGAGCAGGATCGAGAATTATCCCGGCCTTACCCAGCCGATGCCGGGAAAGGATTTGCTGGACATAATGAGAAAGCAGGCCGTTGATTTTGGTTCGGAGCACATTGAAACACAGGTGGTGGGAGTCAATCTCTCCAGCGAGTTTAAAGAAGTCGTCACTATGGACAGGACGTACAAGGGGAAGACCGTCGTGATCGCGACCGGTTCGATGGGAAGAAAGGCGACGATTAAGGGTGAGGCTGAATTCCTCGGACGCGGAGTGAGCTATTGCGCGATCTGTGATGCCGCTTTCTACAAGGGCCTAAAGGTCTGTATCATCGGTAATTCAGAAGAGGCCGTGAAAGAGGCCGGGGTCCTTGCGCGGTTCGCCGAGACCGTTTATCTCATCTCCCCGACCCCGAAACTCCATGCCGACGACGACCATCCCGTCTTCAAAGAACCCAATGTGAAGGTGCTCGCGGGCTTTACGGTTGCAGCCATCGAAGGCAACGACCAGGTGGAGCGGATCAGGATGATCGATCCAGAGAAGAAACAGGCCGACCTTGAACTGTCCGGGGTATTTGTATATCTCCACGGGAACAAGCCTGTGGTGGATTTCCTCTACGGAGCTGTTGAGACCAATGACGACGGGTGCATTCCGGTCAATTCGATGATGGAAACAGCCATTCCCGGGGTCTTTGCCGCTGGTGACGTCACCTGTACGGAGGTCAGACAGGTCGTGGTCGCAGCCGCCCAGGGGTGTCTTGCCGCACTCGCAGCCGAGAAATACCTCTACAAGAGAACAAAATACAAGATGGATTGGGGGAAGTAGACTACTACTTCTTCTTCAGGCCGATCAGACGCGTTAACTCCTCTGCATTCTTGGGTGCATGCCCGTGCGCGTCATTATTGAAGTAAATATAGGCATCATTCTTCTGTTTCAGGTGTGCTTTAATGAATTTGGAGTCCGCCTTGAGAAACTCGGCGCTGTAAGAAGTTGTGTGGCTCCCCTCCTTGCCGTGTCTTCTGATGTAGACAAAATCGGCTGTCGAGGGGACTTCGGCCAGAAAATCCGGGTAGTCCGCCATGCATACGGCCGCGTTTTCATGTTCCA
>DATHCU010000401.1:0-5890 GCA_035319385.1 Thermodesulfovibrionales bacterium | reverse complement strand
AGTTATTGATTTTGAGGCATATTTAGAAATACAGGGGATGGCTTTATCGGCAAAATACCCTATGGATTTGGCAAATTGCCAGCGTCACACTATCCGATGGCTCTATCGTGGAGATGATGATGCTTTCTTTTTACAGCGATTAACGGTATCTTAAAAATATCACAATGCGTATAGGTACAAGAATACACAGCCCTCATGGAGTAAGCCGGTGGGATACGGATATCCTCCAAATTTCTGTTTATTATGGACGCGGCGATAATATCAATCAAATAAAAAAATGCGCTGATTTTTGCAGAGAGAACAAAAAACGGTATGTAATCCATCCTGTCTTTTACTGCATCTTAAATGAAACGATGTTTAAAGACCTAAAAGTTATGGCAGAGTGGACAGATCTTGCCCTTATTCTGCATGATGAGAAAACACCTGATTACAGAAGGATTACAGGAGAGCATGAACCAACATTCAGAATGCTGCTCCGTGAACTGCAGTCTCTTGCCCCTGTTTCCTTTGAAAATGCCGTTGATACGAAAGATGTGCTCTGGTTCTGGAAGAAATATGCAGACTCAATTACTCTCGATATTGGTCATGTTGAGCTGGCAGGTATGGATTCGGTTGAATTCGTGAGATCCCTTGATGCAGAAATAATCGATAAAATTCAGTACGTCCATCTGCACAGGAACAACGGATGGAGAAACGGTCTTACAGACCACTGGTATATCACCGCCGACTGCAGGGAAGTAGAGGCGCTCAAGGAACTGCTCCGAAGAAAAAAGGATATCGCTGTCATCCTCGAAGTCATCGAGAAAGAGATGATACAGGATAATCTCAATCTGCTTAAGGTGATCAGGGAGGAATGCCTGTCTTAAACTTGTCTCCCTTGGTATCTCTGGATTAGTTATACTACATTATTGCTACACCATTAAAATAAGAAATTGCGGAAATCCTGAAAAATCCTTTAAAATCAATCATGCGAGAGTGGCGGAACTGGCAGACGCGCTGGACTTAGGATCCAGTGGGTTAAACCGTAGGGGTTCAACTCCCCTCTCTCGCACCACGCAAGATTGTAATCACTTCATGAATTTCTCGAATGCCTTCTTGTCGTTTGCCTTCATGTATGCCTCTTCAGGAGACACGATCTTCTTCATCAGCAGTTCCATAATGGCCTGGTCCAGAAGCTGCATGCCGTCGGCCTTTGCCATCTGTATCATCGAAGGTATCTGAAAAGTCTTTCCCTCCCGGATGAGGTTCGCTATTGCGACGGTTACGAACATTATTTCAATGGCGGCTATCCTCCCGGCCTTGTCAGCCCTCTTGAGCAGCTGTTGCGCTACTACTCCCTTGAGAGATTCCGAGAGCATGACCCGGATCTGGGCCTGCTGGCCCGGCGGAAAGGAATCGATAATCCTGTCAACGGTTTTTGCCGCTGAACTCGTGTGGAGAGTTCCCAAAACCAGATGGCCTGTCTCAGCAGCGGTTATGGCCAGTTCGATGGTCTCCAGATCCCGCATCTCTCCGACAAGCACTACGTCCGGGTCCTCTCTGAGGGCGGCCCTGAGCGCGGAGGCGAACGATTCCGTGTGGCTGCTTATCTCCCGCTGATTAACGAGACATCCTTTGTTCTGATGAACAAATTCGATCGGGTCCTCGATCGTGAGAATATGCTCTTTCCGGTTCTTGTTAATAAAGTCCACTATTGCCGCCAGCGTTGTTGACTTGCCGCTGCCGGTCGGTCCGGTAACGAGAACGAGTCCCCTGCTGAGATTGGCGAGACGCAGGATCTGTTTCGGCAGTGCCAGGTCCTCAACAGACAGGATATCAGACGGGATGACCCTGAAGACAGCTCCCAATCCTCTCTTCTGCATGAAGAAGTTTGCCCTGAACCTTGCGACCGGAGGGATTTCATAAGCAAAATCCAGGTCTCTCTTTTCCTCAAACTTATTCTTCTGTTCATCCGTGAGTATCTCGAAGAGGAGGTCCCTCAGACCTTCGTTCGTGAGGACATGATTTTGTATTTCCTGAAGTTCTCCGTGCCTTCTTATCATCGGTTTTGCGCCGACACTGAGGTGCAGATCGCTGGCCTTCTGTTCGATCATGAACTTAAAGAAACTGTCTATTTTTGCCATTTCTCAACCTCAGCCAACACCCTCTTCAACTCTTCCGAGGAATATATGCCCTCCAACTTCCTCGGAAAAACCAGCCCGAGTTCATTACATTTTGTACAGCCTTTCCCCCCGCATGAGCCGCATGGTTCCGGGATCGACAGATGCAGATAGTAATCGCTGAAATCTTCGGGGGCGGAATCTATAGGGAATATCGTCTTTCTGTGATGAACTACAGCGGCCTTTGTAGAGAGAAATGGATATCCGCTGACAGGTGCAGCCGAACTGAAGAAAAGCGGAACCCTGTTCACGTGCGCATCCGTAAATACGATACCCTCGGGCAGAGAAAATCCGAAAGTCCCTATGATCGCCGGCAAGTTGTTGTCCTGTATCCTATTGATCAAAGGGTATACCGACATGAACAGACTGTCTCTCTTCTGGCAGATATCATATACGAAAGCCATACGCAGTGAGTCAAACGCCTCCAGGATCTGCTCCCTGGTGTACGAACTGGACAGTATTTCTATCTTCCTCAGGATGCCAAAGCCGAAGATCGATATCTCACAGCTGTATCCATCAAGAAAGAAATCGATCCTGTAGAAGCAAGTTCCGTCCATTATCGCCAGTACGCGTTCTATCACGCTTCTCAGGGCCGGGATCCCTTCTCTGGTGAACAGGTGAGTCAGGATTTCCACTATCTTTTCACCATTTCCCGAGGACAGTCTGATCTTCTTGTTTACATAGTCTTCAATCGAGCCGAGAATGTCTTTATTGAGGGGGTCGTCCGTTGCTACGGCTATCTCTTCGTCTGTTTCGTACAAGGGCAATATCCTGTGTCTCAGGAGCAAGTCCCTTGAAAACTTGTAGATGAGTTTAGGATCTAGGCTTACATTTTCGACGATTACAAAAGGGATATCGAGTTGCTTGCTGAGGACCCATTCTATGTCATCCGCAGTCACTTTCCCGAGTTTTATAAGGGTCTCTCCGATACGCAGGCCGTACCCCTTCTGCAGGCTGAGTCCCTCTTCCAGGTCTTCCCTGGTTATCTTTCCGTACTCTATGAGCAGTTCGCCGATGTTTTTCTTCTTATCCATAGATCTTTGGAATTGTGGAAAGGACCACGTTCTGATTATATCAGAATTCGCCGCGGTATTTCGGCAATTAAGGCGCGATACTCATGCCGGTGAGGCTGACCCGGCATGAATGCGAAACCTCTGAAATAAATATGACAATGAAATTCTATGCAAGGATGGTAATAGAGGGTGATCGGGCGGGTGAAACTGCTTTAAAAAAAGCAGCCCTTGAGTTCTATGATTGTTATGTCATAGAATCAAGGGCTTATAAGTAGTATCCTAAAGTACAAGTTGCGTACTTTAGGACCCAGGGGGGCTAGTTAGCTGTCATTTCCCGACTCGATCGGGGAATCCGGTATCTTCAATGAGTTCTGGATTATCCGGTCAAGCCGGATAATGACAAAATACTGCTTTATGCATAGACTCTAACAAGTGTCAGCCTTCGTAGCTGCCTGGCGCATGCCTATGTTTTTAGTTTTCACGTGCAAAGGACTGACCCCCGACTCCCAAAGCTCGTGCAAGAAATTAACACGAAACAGTCTTTTCTATGATATGCTTTCTCAATTCCATGACATCACTGTCCGTCAGATCCCTGCCGTGATGCTCTTTTGCATGAGCCTTTGCCTTCGTGACTATCTCCTCGTCATTCAGACCCTCGATCATTTGATGGCACTGCGGAAACAAACCGCTGTCTTTGCATTTAAGGTACCTTACGAGTTGCATCTTTGTCCTCCTTCTATTTGTTTGCTCGACTAAAGTCTACAAAAAGCAAAAGAGATGCCCGAATATAACTACTTGATATAAAATGATATTGGGTTCCAGGATCGGGAAAAATGCCCTGCACGTGAGCAAAATGCCTTCGGTATCTCCTACTCAAGTCCGCCCCGAAAACCGGCGCCCCGACACAAGGTGCTGCCCGGTATGATGGATTACAAGTAAGAAGGATGCAGTCTGATGAGATTTCTTACAGCCGCACTGCAGATATCGCTGAGGGTACGGCTATCAGCAGCGCTGCCGAAGGTTTATGGTTACAGGCAGAGATGGAAGCGTAAGTACTGTCTATGAATTGCTGTCTGAGTAGAGCGTCATTCCTACCTGATCGGGGAATCCAGTATTTCCAATGCATGCTCGCTTATCCGGTCAGGCAGGATAATGACAAAGTACTACTTTATGGAGGGCACTAATTAGCAATAAGGATTCTAAAACAATCAGTTTAGAGCATGAGCATAAAGTAATTGTTTTGTGCGACAGCAATAGAAATCGCGTCTTTGATCTCCAATAGGATGCAGACAAAAAGCCTATTCCCGTTAAGGTAGCGAAGGTGCTACCGAAGGTCTTCGGCGACGGGAAGATCGAGAAATGGAGTTCGTTGGAAGAAAGGCGGGAGGCAGCTATACTAATACAGCCCGTAATTCCGATTTTGCCAAGACAGTGGATGTAACGAGATAAAATATTTATACAACAATGCGTTACAGGTGAGAATTAAAGTGCTTTATTAAGGTATCAGTATTCTCTCCAACTCATCGGGACGGCGTAGTCAATGGCATAGTTGTCTAGTTTTCTCAGGAGTTTGTCTGCCTCGACTACCTGTTTGTCTGAAAAGTCTTTCAGCCTCTTGAGTCTGTTCTCAGGGTCTTTTACCCCTTGCACACGTATCCTGAATTCCTCCCATTCTTTTTTCGATAAGGTAAACTGTCTGTAGTTTGTCCTCCACCATTCCTCGTCATGACCGCCCAGCAGGTCCGGTTCGCCCGGAAGTTCCTCAAAAATTACGACGTGCCTTTTGGAATCGATCTCGACAGAATACCTCGAGAGGAAATTCATGCCCACAAGACCCTCGAACATGCCGGACAGAGAATCGCCGATTGTGGTCGGCACAAATTGCTCGCTTGCGCCTCCGATCTGGATATTGTCTATCACCGTCAATTTCGCCGGGACGTGTCCGCCTATTCCCCGTGCCTCTACCTGAAGCATTCCCTCTCCTTTGTCAAAGACGCCCAGTTTTTCGGCAAGGTAGCGGGAGATATACATTCCGGGTGCCCCGGTGTCCAGGAGCATTAGTGCCTTGACCGAATTATTGAAGGTGACAGGCACTATGATTCTGTTGGATGATCCTTCTCGGGAGATATAGGCAACCTCGTAGCGTTTCTGCTTGGGTTCCTCTTTCTTTATGAATGCGGTGACAGCTTTCTTTATAGGCTTCTCGCTCTTCTTGCCCTTGGTCCCAGTCTTCGGGTGCTGGACCGGCTGTTGTGTCTCGACTGCTTTATCCTTTTCTTTGTACCGTTCAAGGTCTTTGTTGGTGTAGATATAATCATCTGCAAGGACAGGGGTAATCAGCACAAGACACATGATTGAAAAAAGGACTTTCTGCAGCATGCGACATTTCATTGACGGTCTATACATCATCTCTCACTTTTATACAAGAAGCATACCACATTTTGATGGTTTTCCGAAGGTCATGCGGCCGGGATAGGAGGGTCGGGCGAGAAACGTGGAACCTGCGCTCATGTATCTGAGTCGTGCCCCGCGACGATGCAATATACCACGGGACACCCTCCTGTCATCAGCCGGACGGGTTGCCTTCCTTCATCCTGATCTCGACCCGCCTGTTCTGAGCCCTGTGTTCCGGGGTGTCGTTTGCAACAAGCGGTTTGTGATCCGCATACCCTTTTACGGAGAGGTTCGCCGGCTCGATGCCGTGTCTGTTTATGAAGT
>DATHCU010000400.1:0-2919 GCA_035319385.1 Thermodesulfovibrionales bacterium | reverse complement strand
AGATTGTAGCCTCCTTCCAGCATCTTCCCGACCACATACCTGTCTCCGACCCTCGTCCTCAGGAGTGAAATTCCCTCCCGCTCAAGGTATTTTTCAAGGCCGAGATTGCTCATGACGGTAGCCACAACAGTGTTGTTCTTCAGCATACATCTGGCCTTCAGTTCAGCAGCCCACATACCGAGTATCTGGTCTCCGTCGACTACCCTGCCCTTTTCATCGCACAGTATAGTCCTGTCGGCGTCTCCGTCGTGAGCTATTCCGGCATCCGCTTTATGGAGCCGCACAGCCTTCTGTAATCCTTCAATGTGAAGCGAACCCGAGTCCCTGTTAATGTTCTTGCCGTCAGGCTTATCATTAATTGATATAACCTCAACCCCCAGTTCCCTCAACAGCCAGGGTGTCGTCTTATAGGCCGCCCCGTTCGCAGAGTCCACAACTATCTTCATGCCTTCGAGGGTCATCCCTTTTGGAATCGTGGATTTGATGTACTCTATGTAACGTCCGGTAGCGTCATCCAGCCTGTACGCCTTGCCTATGCCCTCGCCCTTAGGTCTGTTTTTCAGAAGTCCGTCCGAGAGCACTTGTTCCTCGATCTTCCTCTCAACTTCGTCGGGCAGCTTGAACCCGTCGGACGAAAATATCTTGATGCCGTTATCCTCGAAGGGGTTGTGAGATGCAGAGATCGCTATCCCCGCGTCCAGTCTCAGTGTCCTGGTCAGAAACGCTATCCCCGGCGTTGGGACCGGGCCTACCAAAGTAACGTTCATTCCCATCGAGCAGATACCCGATGTCAGGGCGCTTTCTATCATATAACCCGACAGCCTCGTATCCTTCCCTATCAGGATCATATTTCTGCCGTGCTCGACCTTCAGAAAACGACCTACCGCCATGCCCACCTTAAGAACGGTCTCGGGCGTCATGGGATGCTTGTTCACAGCACCTCTTATTCCGTCTGTTCCAAAAAGTCTCATCTGCCTCTGGCTCCGATCATAATTTTTATGCTGACTTCATTCAGCTTCGATCTTACATTCTTTCCGGTAAGGTCCAATCTGACGTCCTGGGCAACAGATTCCTTAAGCCCCGAGACGTCAAACGGTTCGGTCTTTACAGCTCCGATCCTGAGCACCTCTGACCTGATACCTTCAATCGCCGCAAACGGGGGTACAACCTCAACGGACTTGATATAGTATCCCCTCGCCACCTCACCCGCGAGCACCGGCACTATCCTGACGGTCTTAGTTATAGTCTCCGCGGTCACAACCCTGACACTTGAGGGATTAATGTTGTTGACCGCAATAGACCGCGGCAGCCTTACGTCTTCCCTACTGATATAATAAATACCCTCGCCTATCTTTGCCTTGCTAAGATCTATTAATACCCGCACATCCGCTGACTTGATATTCTTGATGAATCTCTCCTGCCCTTTTATGTTCAGACTGACCTCTTTGACGTTGTAGCTCACCAGTTCCAACCCCTGCGGCAGGTTCTGAAATTCGATCGGGACATCAATCGACATCTCCGACTGACCCCGCGAAGTAACAAAGATCCACATGACGATCGCCAGAAGGATAGACGCAATTTTCAGGCCCAGGTTTTCAAAGAGCAGCTTTTTCATTGCTTACCCTTTGCCGTAAAAAGGTCCGTAAGAATATCCCGGAGAGAACCCATGTCGAGATGTGTTTCGAGTTTTCCGTGAATAGCCATCGAGACCCCTCCCGTCTCTTCGGAAACGATGATCATCACCGCATCGGTTTCCTCGGAAAGGCCGAGCCCGGCGCGGTGCCTGGTTCCGAGCGACTTGCTGATATCAGGTCCCATCGTGATCGGCAGAAAACAACCCGCTGCAACAATCCTGTTGCCCTTTATGACAACCGCACCGTCGTGTATAGGGGACGATGGATGAAATATGCTCAGCAGAATCTCCTTAGTCACCTTGGCATCGAGAGGCGTGCCCATTTCCACAAAGTCCTTGAGACTCGTATCCCTCTCTATCGCAATCAATGAGCCGATCTTTCTGTTAGCAAGCGCGATCGTTGCCTTGACTATCTCGTCGAGAGACTTGAGTTCTTCGGCGGAGGTCAGCGTGCTCAGGAATTGCGCCGCACCCATCTGGGCAAGGGCGCGCCTGATCTCGGGCTGGAACAGGATGATGATGGCTATGACGATCTGGGACCAGAAACTCTGGATCATCCAGTCCACTGTGTAGAGCTCAAAATACCTGGAAAGCAGGGATGCCACGAGAAGGAGCCCCAGCCCTATCAGCATATGAGCCGCCTTGGTGCCCTTTATAATAAGGAGCAAACGGTATATTATTATCGACACCAGAACGATGTCTACGAGGTCCTGCCACCGAATCTGCCTGAGAAACTCTATCATATCGCCCCTATATTTTTTGGTCTAATATCATACCATACTTCCGACTGCTCTAAGCCGGTTCTGCGCGCGACAATCAGCGGAAAGTCCCCTAAAATATGTTATTCCTCACCTTGCACCGGGGTTCACCCAAAACTTAATCAAGAAGTTTGACAAAGAAATCGTTGATGAGTTATTGTTAAAGGATACCGATCGCGGGGTGGAGCAGCCTGGTAGCTCGTCGGGCTCATAACCCGAAGGTCAGAGGTTCAAATCCTCTCCCCGCCACCAAGTAAAATCAAGGGTTTGCAGAGATGCAAGCCCTTTTTTATTGATGGAGAACCATTATGCATCGATTGCGTTCGCGACCTTAGGAGGCCTATCTATGCAACCTCTGCGTACGTCCTTACTTCTCTCTCGAGGCGCTGACCGAGTGCGTCGGCCGTGATATCGAGATCATATTGAGACTGCAACCCGAGCCAAAACTCTGAGGATGTTCCGAAGAAGCGTGCCAGCCTAAGTGCCGTATCAGCGGAGATTCGCCTCTTTTCAAGGACTATTTCGTTT
>DATHCU010000399.1:0-21497 GCA_035319385.1 Thermodesulfovibrionales bacterium | reverse complement strand
TCGTTTGACGTTAGCATGCGGTGCGCTCAGGAGCCGCGCAATCCCGAAGCGAGAGAAGAAGTTGAAAGGAAGTCCGAGATCAATCCTCGGTCGCCAGTGGCTTCCGTGCCGAGGACGGAGAAGACGGAAGACCAGATTGTTTCGGAATACAGGGCTCTCCTTCCTGCCTCTCTTGCTGCTAATAAGAAGCCCTGGCATACCAGGTTTGAGATTATTGCCAACGCTTCAAAGGTAAAACCCGGCGAGTACAGGGTGAACTACAAGACTTACTGCGTCATCGAGCAGGGTCCGGACAAGGGGAAGGACCACGCCTGTTTTGAGAATGATTCAGTCCTTAACCTCGGACAGATAAGGGCTGCCGTCGCCGAAATGACAAAAAGACTCGGCAGGTGACCTGGACTCCCGCTCCATTAGGGATTAGGCCGTGCCCAGTTCCTTCAGAATTTCACGCATGTGAACTATGTGAGATTCGGGATGCTTCACCCCGACGATGTCTATCAATTCAGCGAGTGTTAGGTATTCGCCCATCGGTGCCTGCTTAAACGCCGGAACGTAAGCCCTTCTCGCGAGTTGAGTTTCGGACAATCCTTCGATTAGATCCGCAGCCTGGTTATACCTCTGTTCGAGCGCGGATAGCAGGTCTGCCGTCGACATCTGCGAACGCCTGACACTGAAGAACGGATTACCCGTGTCTATGTCGATGCGCGGAGTCTCCTGCTCCAGTACCTTGTGAATAGCATCCGTCAGTCTGCTGCCTTCCGGCCCGCAGAGATGCGAAAGGATCTGCTTTGGAGACCATCTTCCTTCCGGAGCGCGAGAGGCCTTCTCCTCGCTAAGTGTCCCGCAGATCTTCTTCATCTCATCGACGTTCTGACGAATGCTCTTTGATAGAGTGCTGCTATTGTCATGTCCCATCCGTTGTATCCTCCTTCTTAATTACTAAAGGTAGTTTAGAGAACTCTAATCAAGGATAGCACAGGATTTTGAGCAGTGCCATGACGAGGTGTTATGGCCCGCGACCAACCGAAAATAGCGTGTCGCAATGGATCTCCGCCACATATGTCATATGTGGTGGTTATAATGAGAAAGTGGTATACTCAACGACAATATCAGGACCGACAGGGGCCGGGGCACCTGAGGTTGCTTAGCTTTGCGGAGGCAGGTTCAGCATATGAAGAAGTGCATGTCATGCGTGTTTTTGACACTCATTGTCCTGCTTATTGCAGGGGTTGCTTATGCCGGTTCGTCAACGGCCAGCCTGCGGGTAACAGCGACTGTGGTTAGTTATTGCACCATCTCGACAAACCCCGTCAATTTCGGGGCTGTCACAGGGGCGGGAGAGATTACTGCGAACGCAACCGGCAGCATCACTGTGAACTGCCCCGCTGATCAGGCCTATCACATAGCGCTGGATGCGGGCCTGCACGCAGCAGGCAGCGCAAGACAGATATCGGACGGCTCCTATTCCGTTTCATACCAGCTTTATAAGAATTCTATCGAGGGGTCATCCTGGGGCGACAGCGACTATTCCAATGTATTCCCATCTGGAAGCAGCCTTTCGGCCGCCGGGATCGGGACCGTTGAGGGCCACCCCGTGTATGGGGCGCTGGCAGGCTTTTCAGGCATACCTCCCGGAACCTTTTTGAGTGACACTGTCACAGTTACCGTCTATTATTGATTGCAGTCCGTCGTTCCGTCCGCTAATCAGGTTCCTGTCAAAATCCCGACGCCACACCAAGCCTCCATCTAATCTGAGGGAGAAAATAATGCATGCAGTAGAAGATTTTTCCTGTATTCGGTCGCAAGGTCATTAAAATACCCTCTGATTACGCCTTTTTCTGACATCTGATGAATGGCACAAGGTTTGCATGGTAGGCCAAAAGCGAAGCTAGTGTCAGGAAAGATAGAACACCCTAAAGTTTTTTCCGAAGCTTCCGATAGATAAACGAGAAGGTCTTAAGAGATAAACACCGCAAGTGGGTGTTAATGGGACTGTTTTGCCCGCACGGAAATCCAAGGTCCACAGTGTGGTGTAATTTGACGGGAGGTGGTATCCAGCGGGTTGACTTATGAATGAATGACATAGGAATGTGTTGCATTTTGCAGCCAGAATCAGAAGAGAAAAGGAGATTGTTGTTATGAAGAAAGTCGCACCGTTGTTAGGTCTGTTAAGTCTTGTCTTAGTATTTACGGGGATTGCCAGTGCCGATCAGAGGACTTCGAATTTGCAGGTTTCGGCAAATGTCGTAGCTTATTGCACGGTATCGACAAGCTCTGTAAATTTCGGAAACGTAACTGGAGAGGGTGCCACATTCACAAATCTCACCACAGGAGGCATCACGGTTAACTGTCCCGCCAATCTAAGTTATGCTGTAACCCTGGATGCGGGCCAGCATTTTGACGGAAACTACAGGCGCGTTTCAGATGGCACCTATTTTGTGGGTTATCAGTTGTGGACTGATGAATATAGTGGCTTCTTCTGGGGCGACACCGGATTTGCAAACACGTACACCGGGAGTCACCTGTCAGCGATAGGCTCCGGTTCTGAGCAGTCATACCCAGTATACGCGGGATTGTACGCTTTCTCGGGTATTCCGTCCGGCGTGACTCTGAATGACACCGTGACCGCCACAGTGTGGTATTAGGATGAAAGGCAATTGTATGAAGAGAGAGTTTTTTGTATTAGGGCTGACGATTATCGTGTTTGTGTGCGCCGGTATTGCCGGTGCCGATCAAAGGACTTCGAATTTGCAGGTTTCGGCAAATGTGGTCTCATATTGCACAGTATCTACTTCGGCCGTGGATTTCGGCAGTGTCACGGGGGAAAGTACCACACTTGCAAATGGTGATGTCACTGTCAACTGTCCCCTCGAAACAACGTATCACATCGCGCTGGATTGGGGTCGGAACTCTTACGGTATGTCCAGGATAGCCGCGGGAGGCGGACATAATGTGGACTACTGGCTCTTCAAAGACGGCTCCCACTCTGTTCAGTGGGGTGACAGCGACTATGGAAATACCTACACCTACGGATCGAGTCTTGCCGATACAGGCAATGGATCTGACCAGAGTCATCCAGTTTACGGTATGCTGGACGTGTTTTCGGGACTTCCCACTGGCACCACATTGGGCGATACAGTGACCGCCACTGTCTATTACTAAGAGCCTGGAGATTTACCCCCTAAATACAACTTGTGCCGTGACGCTTGACGCCGGGCAGCATAGCAATGCAGGGCAGAGAAAGAATGCAGACGGAACTTGCTTCGCGGACAGACTCTGAATAGCAAAAGAACCCCTAAAAGGAGATATTTGAAATGAGAAAAAGTTTAGTGTTGTTAGGCTTGATAGCTTCTATCCTTGCCTTTGCAGGGATCGCGAGCGCTGATTCGAAAACAGCTAATGTGGAGGTGAGCGCCACCATCATCGCTACTTGCACAGTTTCAACCTCCGACGTAAAATTCGGCAATGTCACGGGAGAAGATATTACGAATAGCCCGGGCAACATCGCCGTCAACTGCCCTCTCAATACGCCCTATCAGATTGCTATAGGCGCCGGCCAGCATCTTTCCAGCGAGCGGTTTGTTTCAGACGGCACATACTCCGTCCTCTATCGTCTAATGAAAGATAATTATTTTGGCCCTCAGTGGGGTGACAACGATCTCGAAAATACTTATATGTGGGGATCGAGCGTTTCGGACACGGGCAGCGGTTCCAGCCAGGACCACACCGTCTATGGACGTCTGATGCCTTTCGTAGGAATTCCTTCCGGCACAACGATGACGGATTCTGTAACCGTGACCGTCTATTATTAAACGCGAAGTGGATTTGACTTCCAAGAGTGAAAGAAGAAGGAGATATACAAAAATGAGAAGAAGTTTAGTGTTGTTAAGTTTGATAGTCTTTGTCCTTGCCTTTGCAGGGATCTCAAGCGCCGATTCAAGAACAGCGAATTTGCAGGTGACTGCAACTGTGATCGGCTATTGCACGGTTGCAACAACTGCCGTGGATTTCGGCTCTATAACGGGAGAGTCCACCGCGTTAGCTACTGGTGACGTAACTGTAAACTGCCCGCTCAATACAGTTTACAACATCACTCTTGACGCAGGTCAGCACAGCTCAGAGGGTTTCAGGATGATTTCCGGCGGCGGATCCGGTGTGAGCTATAACCTTTACAAAGACGGCTCCCGCTCTGCTGAATGGGGTGATAACGGTTATAGCGGTACTTATGCGGCAGGAACAAGTTTGGCCGACATGGGTACGGGCTCCGACCAGAGTCATCCAGTATACGGAGCGATATGGGGCGGATTTGGCGGGCCTGCAGCAGGAACGGTATTGACGGATACCGTACTTGTGACTGTTTATTATTAAACGGCGAGCGAGTTTCAAAAAACATTAAAAACAAAAAGGAGATTGTGAAGATGAAAAAGATTCTGTCGATAGCACTGTTGAGCGGCTTTGTCCTAGCCTTTGCAGGGATCGCGAGCGCGGATTCGAAAACAGCGAACTTGCAGGTGAATGCAACGGTGATTGCCTCCTGCACGGTCTCGACGAGCGCAATAGATTTCGGTTCCATTCCGGCCGAAAACGTGGTCCACTATGCAACCGGATCCGTTACTGTAAATTGCCCGCTTAATACGTCTTATCATGTGACCCTTGGCGGCGGTTTGCATAGCGTCAACCCTAACGCTTATAGAGAAATGCATGATGGAACTGGAACATATGCTGCTGCATACCGGCTCTTTAAAGGCAACTGGGTCGATGACTGGGGTGATAACGATTATGACAACACATATACGATGGCGCCCAGCTTGTCCGGAACAGGAACCGGCAGTGATCAAGTGCTTCCTGTCTGGGCAATGAACTTCAGTGGTACAGACGGCATTCCGGCAGGAACAGTGCTGAGCGATACCGTTATTGCCACCATCTATTATTAAGAAATCTTAAAAAGGCCTGAAGGCGCAAACCTTCAGGCCTTCCCCCTTGCTTCTTGTCTCCAAGGTGATAAAATCTATCTAACTTTATGATTAATCGATATGCATTGGTATTAAGTGCACTTATTTACATACACGCGCTTGGTGGCATCGCCGACGCTGCTACGGTGACCGGCACGTTGCCAGTAAGTGTGAATGTGTTTGTTACGTGCACCGTTACGACAAGTCCAGTGAATTTCGGCAGCGTCACGGGAGAAAGCAGCGCCGTCACTGCGGGGAGTGTGGTCGTAAACTGTCCTATTGATATCCCTTATTTCATCACGCTGGACGCCGGTCAGCATTACAGTGGAGGATACAGACGTATCGTTTCGGGCGCCTATTCCGCTGCTTATGAACTCCGCAAGCCTGACCTTGCGCTATGGGGCGATAGCGATTACGCAAATACTTATCCGGCAGGCGGAAGTCTTCCTGACACGGGGACCGGCGTCAACCAGTCTCATGTGGTAAACGCGACCCTCTTTCCGTTTACGGGAATTCCGGCAGAAACGGTTTTGATCGATACCGTGACGGTGACTGTTTATTATTAGTTAAGGCAAAGTTTTTGATTTAAAGTTGTTCACTGCGAACATTGAAACGCGGGCGGGGTCACGTCCGGAGCCTGACACAAAAAGGAGGAAAATGAATTGAATGGCATCCTTAAATTTCTTATTGTGCCGGTTTTCTTATTCTCATTTGTCTCACTGAGCTATGCCGGATCAATTAAAGTGGTGCCGACAAAAGTCTTTCTGGGAGGAGGGAAGAAGGCCGAGGTCCTCAAAGTAATTAACGAGGGAGATGACAAGGTGACGGTTCAGGTTGAAGCTATGAAGTGGACCGAGGACGAAAACGGCGTTGATAAATACGAGCCGACTGAAGACATCGTCTTTTTCCCGAAAATCTTTACCGTTGAAAAGGGCAAGGAATGGCTCTTGCGCATAGGCGCAAAAAGCCAGAAGAACGAGAACAAGGAGATGTCTTACAGGGTCTTTCTTCAGGAAATACCTGTCTCCAAGCCCGGTGAGTCGCAGCTGACCATGGCCCTGAGACTGAGCGTTCCGGTTTTCATTAAACCGACCAGAGAGGTGAGGGGCTGGGAAATTGAGAAGGCCGTGCTTTCAAAAAGTGGCCTGAGCCTGAGAGTGAAGAATACCGGCAATACGCACATTACGGTTTCAAAAATGAAGGCGATCGGCCTTGATGCGTCCGGCAAGGAGGTTTTCAACGTCGAGGAGGCTGGCTGGTATGTCCTCCCGGAAGCAGCGCGCACGTTCGGCATAAAGATACCGGGAAAGGAGTGCCGGACCGCGAGCGTAATGAAGGTTACGGCCGAAGCAGCGGGCAGCGGCAAAGACACAAAGCTGGATGTAGACAGAGCGCTCTGTCCGATGGATGAGGAAAAGCCCAAGGCAACAGATATGGATAAAGGAAAGAAGCAATAGAGCTTGGGACAGCGACCTGAAGACCGATCAAGCTTCTGCAATGTTCTCTTGCTTATGTTCTGTGTTGCCGTTTTCGTTCCTTTGCATCTGGAAGCCGCAAGCACGGCGCCTCTCAAAGTTGTGATCAATACTGTTGATAAAGGGGAGCACTTTCTGGTGGTGAGTCCCGACGGCGACATCCTCCTTTCTCAGTCGCAACTGGCGGAGTTGGGTTTTAGCGGAACACCCGGGAAGGCGATACTTGTGGAGGGCCTTGTCTCGCTCAAGTCCCTCTCTCCCGATGTGGGCTTTTCTCTCAATATCCAGGAATCGACTTTGAACATAACCGCATCTCCTGAACTTCTCGAGACACAGAGACTGGACATGGGCTACAAAAGGCCCGCGAATGTCGTCCATACAAAGGAGAATTCGGCCTTCCTCAACTATGGGGTTTCTTACAGCATGAACGATAAGTTCAGCTTCGAGAGCCTGAACGTTCCGCTGGAGACGGGTGGGAGGATGGGCGACTATCTTGCCTACTCGAATTTCTCATACAGCAAGACAGATACGGAAAACAGATTTGTGCGACTTATGACAAGCATAACCAGGGACGACACCGTGAGGATACGGAGATACATTGCGGGGGATTTCTTTGCAACGTCCGGAGTGCTCGGAGGCAGCACCTCGCTTGGCGGACTCAGCATTACAAAGAACTTTTCAACAAATCCATATTTCATCCGCTACCAGGGGTTGTCGCTCTCCGGACTTCTCAGGACGCCTTCCGAAGTCGATCTCTATATAAACAACCTGCTGATCAAAAAGTTGAACTTGTCTCCGGGCGAGTTCGACCTTTCAAACTTCTACAGTCAGACGGGGGCAGGGAATGCGGTCATCGTTATCAGAGACGCTTTTGGGCGTGAGCAGAGGATAGAGACACCCTTTTATCTTTCTACTAACCTCCTCAAACCCGGACTGCATGACTACAGCTACAACATTGGCATACAAAGGAAAGACTTTGGAACCAAGAGCTTCAGCTATAATGAGCCCGCTTTTCTCGGTTTTCACCGCTATGGCTTTTCGGAGACTTTCACCGGAGGCTTCAGGGCAGAGGTTGACAAGGACGTAATAAGCTTTGGACCACAGGCCACGTTTGTTATCGGCAGGCTCGGAGCTATGGATTCGGCCATCGGCTTGAGCAAGGATAACGGCAAATATGGCTACAGCGCATATGCCAATTATTCCTACAACAGCAGCCGTATCGGCGGAAACGCATCATTTACCTACTACTCCAAAGACTACTCCAATATTTCTCTTAAGACGGGGAATATTAAGCCGCGCTTACAGTGGCAGACCGGGATAGGATTCAATCAAAAACTCCTGGGCTCTCTGGCGGTAAATTTTCAATATCTTTCGAACTACAACGAGACCAGCGTAAAGAGGGCAAGTGTTTTTTACAACAGGAGCCTAGGACACAATACGAGCTTGTCCGTCAGCGCTTCGAGGTCGGATCAGGTGAAGACAACATATGAAGTCTTTGCCGGACTCATTTTAGTCCTTGGAAAGGACCATTTCGGTTCCGTCAATTATCAGTCGCAGGATTCGCAAAAGACCCTGGCTGCAAGCGTCGAAAAGAACCCTCCTTTGGGTCCGGGCATTGGATACAAGCTCCAGGCTGAGTCCCATAGCGCCGACAACTGGAAACTCGGCGGGAATTCGTATTTCCAATATAACGGACCATATGGCATCTATTCGGCAGCGGCCAGAAGGTCGTCTGGTGTGAACAGCTATGACGTAAATATGTCCGGTGGCATTGCTTTCATCGACAATTCTTTCTATATGTCCAGGCCGATAACGGACGGCTTTGCGCTTGTGAAAGTCGGCGACATCAAGGGGGCAAAAGTGTATTACAGCAACAGCGAGGTTGCGACAACGAACGGCAGGGGAGAGGCAGTTGTGCCTAATCTCGTCTCGTATCTTGACAATAAACTCTCGTTTGAGGCGACAGACATTCCGGTTAACTACGAGATGACGGAGGTCGAAAGATATATTGCGCCGGCTTACAGAAGCGGCAGCATCGTGTCGTTCCAGGTGTCGAAGGTTCAGGCCTTTGAGGGGCGACTGTTCATCGTCCATCAGGGTGTCAGGAAGGACGCCGAATCAGCCGTTCTCAGCCTGAACGTACAGGGCAAGGAGACAGAGAGCGTAGTAGGGAAGAGGGGGGAGTTCTATCTTGAGAACCTGATACCCGGAAAGTATCCTGCCAGACTTACGGTCAACGGCAGGGTTTGCACTTTCCAGATGGTTGTGCCTGAGAGCACGGAGATGACCGTCAAAATGGGAGATATTACCTGTGAAATCAATTAAGGTGTTATTTGTTCTGGCGTTTCTGATCTGCTCTGCGGAGGCGTACGGCCAGCAATGCACGGTGACCTCTACGGCAGTCAATTTCGGGGGGTACGATGTATCTTCGGCAAGTCCCGTGAGCGCGACCGGTTCGGTCACCGTCACATGTTCGCCTCCTGCGTCAACGATGGTAAAGCTCGACGCCGGCCTGAATTCCGGTGGCAGTTTCAATCCGAGAAAAATGTCAGGAGCCGGCAACAATATTGACTACAACCTGTACACAGACGCCGCCTGCACGATGGTATGGGGCGATGGAACTGGCAACACCTTCACCCAGGCAGGCGGAAGCAATGTCCTGGTTTACGGCAAAATTCCGGCCTTGCAGAACGTCAGGCCTGGAGGCTATAGCGATTCTGTGACAATAATCGTGGAGTTTTAGAGCTTTTGACTCGAAGGGCGCAGGACGGGAATAGGGCCTGTGGTATAATCTGATGGTGGAAAAATATATCTCACAGTTGTCCTGGTCGGTCATAATTCTGCTGTGCCTGACCCTCGGACTTGCTCCATTCAATCCCCCTCATATCTGGGAAAAGATCCAGATGTTGATAAAGGGTCGTCTGGTGAGGCCGATAGACTGGTTTGACCTTCTTCTGCACAGCATACCGTGGTTTTTGCTGATCATGAAGGGAATCTATTCGATCAGGGACAGATAGGACGGAAGATATGTGTGAGTTCTGCACGAAACACGGAGAAGGAAAGATATGGTATAAGAATGCGGCAAACTATGCCCAGGATCTTCTTTCCGATCTGACCCGCCGCGGGTACATCAAGAACTTCTTGTCTTCTGCCTTTGGGGAAGGGTTTCAGACTTTGGGCAGGCTTGAGGCCATATTTCGCAAGAAGGGACGTCTGCCCCGGGCCGTGAAGACCGCGATGCTGGAGAAAGCTAAGGAGGAACATTTTGGTCAGGTCCTGCCGATTGAGGAGATCAGTGAACTGGTGAATAAGGCTCGGACTGTCGTCAGGATGCCCTGTGCCTGCAGATGGAGCATTCAAAAAGAAGATATCCGCTGCTGTTACGCCGTGAGTTATGGACCCGATGCCTGGTACAAAGACATAGACATGGGCTATTTTGGAAAGACGTCAGATGAAGGTCTTGAAGTTGTAGATAGAGACGCCGCGATAAAGCAGATGAAGAATATGGAAGAACGTGGTGCCGTGCACACCATATGGACAATGATGACTCCTTTCATCGGCGCCATATGCAACTGCTCTCCAGAGGAATGCCTAGCAATGAGGACACTTACGCGCATTGATGTCGAGACTATGGAGAGGGCCGAGTATGTTGCAAGCGTCAACGAAGAATTATGCGAGGGCTGCGGGCTCTGCGAAGCCCAATGTCATTTTGGCGCAATAGGCGGTGTCACAGCGAGCGGGAGGTCTTTGGTCCACGTAGATCCTCACAGATGCTTTGGTTGCGGATTATGCCGCACCGCATGCGGGCCGGGGGCGATATCACTGGTAATGAGATAGGAGATGTTTGACACTCTCTCCCGGGATGTTCACGGAATATGGCGGCTCTTATCGGGTGCGCCGCCCTCTGTTGTCCTGCAGATAATCCCCGAGAAGCCCTCGACTATGTTCATCGTCATGGCAGTAGATGCAAAGATTCTCCCAGTTTGAGCCATCAGACGGGTTGTTGCGGTGATTTCCGTCTTTATGGTGAACGGTGATGAGATTGCGATCCTTAGGTTCAAACTCTCTCCCGCATTTTGCACAGATCAGGCCATGAATCCTGAGGGATTGCTCTCTGTAGTCAGAGACACTGGAGGGTGAGGCCCCCCTCAACTCTCTTACGATTTCGTCAACGCTTTTCCCGTGTTCGGGCTTCTTCGGCTGAATCTTCCTGAATCTTATGCGCTGCCTGTTTCCCAAGGCATATCTCCCAATTTCAGTTATTTCAATCGGATGCGGCAGTGCCTGCAGAAAGGTCTGTAGATATCATTCCCAAGATATTTCCCGCAGGCAGGGCATCTCCAGTTGAAGGCGCTGAAAACAATAAATGCGACTATACAAAAAATCTGGGCAGAAAATATAATGCTTTTCGGGACTTCGCCGAAAATATCAGAGCGCTTATAAACCAGTACGAGAAATAGCAGCAGCAGCATGGTAACTGCAATGGCGAGGTACTGGCGGCTTTGGCGCGCCCGGTAATTCTGAATTATCTGATCAGTTTCCTTTTTTTTCGACATTTGGGAATTCCTTCTTCCGATTGCGAGACGCACACCTGACTCAGTATTATAACTTCCAAGCGCCAACATTTCAAAATAGTTGCGGGGCCACTGGAGGTAGAACAGCCTCCCTGAGTATGTCATACACTTTTCCAATAATATTTTGTGCGGCAATGTTTTAAAATAACAGATTGTTTGAAAGCGCCTGAATTTGCGGGCGATAACCCGGAGGTCTTGAAATGGATATGGTTCTTGATGACGTAGAAGTTCGCATTCTCGGTTGCCTGATTGAAAAGGAAATGACAACACCCGAGTATTATCCTTTGTCGTTAAATGCCCTTGTTAATGCCTGCAACCAGAAGTCAAACCGCACACCCGTTGTATCGTATGATGACTCTACCGTCAATCAGGGACTGGACCGTCTCCTTGGCAAAAAGCTCGTTCTGAAAACATTCACGGCGGGAAGCCGCGTGCAGAAATATCTTCATACGCTCCTCGACAAGTTCGACCTTTCGAGGCAGGAACTCGCGGTTCTCTGCAACCTGATGCTGCGCGGTCCTGAGACAATCGGCGAAACTCGCTCTCACACCGAGAGAATGACTGCATTCGAGAGCCTTGAAGAGGTCGAGCAGACCCTAAACGGACTGATGGAGCATGATCCGGCCCTTGTCATGATTCTTCCCAGGGAACCCGGAAAGAAGGAGAGCAGATATTTTCACATGCTTGCAGGTCCGGAGTATGCAGAAACCTTTTCCGCCGGCAAGGCCGATGAACTGACGGCGGGGATGGCCGGACGTATCGCGCGACTTGAAGAAGAAATGGCAACCCTGAGAGGCGAGATTGATGGTTTGAGGCAGACCCTTGACGAGTTGAAACAGCAGAACTGATATGCCGGGCGGAAAGGGCAATGTTTCAGGGCTTCAATAGCTGATGGATTCGATAACAAATGTGGTTTTTCCGCTAAGCCTGTTTACGACAACTTCATCCCCTGTGGTTTTACGCAGCAACGCCTTTGCCATTGGCGAATCAACACTGATATAGTTTCTTTGCGGGTCTGTTTCGTCCGCTCCGACAATGCGGTACCGGTAAGAGTTTCCGTCCGGATCGCTGAGTTCAACCCATGCGCCGAAATATATCTTTGAAGTATCGGCTGGAGTCTTGTCGACTACTGTCAACTCCTGCATCCTCTTCGATAGAAAACGGATGCGGGAGTCTATCTGGCGCAGTTGTTTCTTTCCGTAAATATATTCGGCGTTCTCGGAACGGTCCCCCATGGCAGCAGCTTCAGCAACCGCCTGGGTGACCTGCGGCCGCTTGACTTTCCAGAGATATGACAACTCATCTGAGAGGCTCTTGTGCCCTTCGGGGGTAATATAGGGCGAGGAAGCCGGTAAATTGCGAGATCTTCTCAGCAAGATTGACACATCAAACTACTGTAGCCTCCACAGGAGTATCTGCAGCCATACAACCCTCAACATCTTCTATCAGCGCGGTCATCCCTTCGATATCTTCAGCCCGGAACGCCTTTCGCTTGAACTCCTTGACAGCCATTCCCTTCGTATACCACGAGAAGAATTTTCGGAACACTATTACGGCGGACTTCTCGCCGCGATATTCGGCAAGCATGGAAAGGTGCCTGCGCATGACATCCCCAACCTCACGCACCTTCGGCCTGGAAGGTACTGTGCCATCCCGCAGGTAGCCTGAAGCCTCACGAAAGATCCATGGGTTTCCGAGGCTTCCTCTTGCAATGGCAACACCGTCGCAGCCGGTCTCGCAGAACATCTTTTTGATGAGCTGAGGGGAGAATGCGTCTCCGCTCGCAATGACGGGTATTTGGACTGCTGCCTTTACCTCCCTTATGATGTTGTAATCAACCGTCCCGCTGTAGCCCTGCATCCTTGTTCTTCCGTGTATGGTGAGCGCTTTCACACCTGCATCCTGGGCCCGCAGTGCAATCTCGACCGCATTGAGCGACGTCTGATCCCAGCCCGAACGTATCTTGACCGTAACAGGCAGGTTCGTATTCCTGACGATTACCGTCAGAAGTTCCTGAAATCTGTCCGGCTCCCTCAACAGGCCCGCACCTTCGATTTTTGAGACAACCTTGTTTACAGGGCAAGCCGCATTGAAGTCTATGAGATCAAAGGGATATTGAGACACAAAATCCATGGCCCTGCTGATTGTTTCAGGATCATACCCCAGTATCTGCAGGCCCAACGGCCTGTCATCAGGCATCACTGAGATCATACGTAGAGTCTTCCTGCTGTTGTTAATGAGGGATTTGGCGCTAATCATCTCGGTAAAGGCAAGTCCGCAGCCGAATGACCTGTTAATCATTCGGAAGGGAAGATCGCTTATTCCGGCCATCGGAGCCAGAACCAGTGAGGAATCCACTGGAATGTGTCCTATCGAGAGCATGGTCTATTATACCCCGGCGGGCTCCAATAAATGTCCGACACAAGCTTTAATGGGGGTGGCCGATGAGACAAATCCTGAATAACGAACCCTGCGACAAAGACCGCAGAGTATCTGAACGCCCGGATTTGCTTCTTCATACTTGCCCGCGACCTCCTCTGCAAGCCGACGGGAATTCACTGTCTATCCGTTTCAAACCAATAGATGCCAATATTCTTGACTAGTCAGGCAAGACATGGTAAAATATCCTGAATTTTAGAAGTTTTTGCGATGACGAAGGCCACAAAGACTTTTGACTTTGTGGCCTTTTTTTCTTGTGGCCTTCTGAGATTTAGATTAAGGATAAGGAGGTAACGAAATGGCACAAGGAACTGTGAAGTGGTTTAATGACAGCAAAGGTTTTGGTTTTATAACCGCCGAAGACGGCAGTGAGGCTTTTGTTCATCATACGTCTATTCAGGGAAGCGGATTCAAGACCCTTGCCGAAGGCGACAAGGTCAGCTTCGACACTGAGAATGGCCCGAAAGGCCCGAAGGCAGTTAACGTCGTTAAATTGTAATCAAGGTATCAGGCTCCTTCCCTGAAGGGGGGAGCCTGTTCTTTTTCTGTGGGGGGGATGGATGAATAACAGCGCTAACAGCAAAAAGAACGCCGCGCGGTCGGAGAGGTTGCAGAGAAAGCTTGATTCGGGCATTATGGCTGATCAATTCCCGGGCGTTGCAAGTATTGTTATCAGCATGTTGTATACCCAAAAAGGCATGAAGGAGTCACTGCCCCGTGTTGTAAATTTTTTTCCGGCCAGTCACGCTTTTTTCAGGGTCAATTGTTTGAGCAAGGACTGCATTGACGGCGGCTTTGATTTGACTAAGGTTGTCGAAGACATGATCAAGCGTCGCAAGAAAGCGGTCAAGGGACAACTCTTCTGTGGGGGAGACGCGTCGTGTGACGACAACCACTCAACAATTGTCTACGAAGTTATAGTCCAGTACTCCTAAGACTTACGGTGGGCGCATCTTTGCACCCCGGCATCCCTGCACGGATAATGGGCAGATGCAAAGTAGTTTCCGGTCTATGCCGAGTTCTTCATCCATTGCGCGCTAGCAAGCCGTGTCCTGCCTTCAGTCTTCCGAAACATCTTTCTTCCTCTTGAGCCAGTTTTCAACAAATGACGCGATCTGCAGTTCAACAGATGCCGAAGGATCGACGAACCTCACGCCATATTCTGATGACCCGTCTTCCTTTCTCCTGAGCCTCATGACCTGTCCTTCGGTAATGATGCGGACGGAGTGCGGAAGAAAGAAAGAGCATGTCAGTTTTTCTCCGATATTGAAGACCTGATCGGTTTCAAGCAAGACCCCCGAAGAGCTTATATTCTTTGAAGAGCAGAAGATATGCGGGGCATTCGGAACATCATTCTTTGTGACCTTTACCACAACCCTGTAACTTGTCCTTTCGGACACATTGAGAAGCCGGGTTACCTTCCATAGAAACTCGGACGGAGACAACGGCTGAGCCTGATAATCGCTGGCGCCGCACCGCATGCATCTTTCGATGTCCGATTGCCCGCTTGAACAGATCACGAGAATCGAAATTCTCTTCAGCATCTCATCGTGCCTGATCACTTGGCACAATTCCTCGCAGGTTATGTCAGGAAGATCAAGCGTAGTTATAAGAAGGTCCGCTCTTTCAGCCCTGTGCATATCAAGCGCCTCGCGGCCCGATTTTGCGTATAGTATCTTATTATCGTAGCCCGTAATGACCGCTGCATTCTGTTCAACAAAATCGCTCAATGAATCAATTATAATCATCTTCTTCATGTTTGTTTACCCGCCCGGAAGTCTATAGTTTGCGCACCTGGTTTCTAAGTTTAAAGCCCTCCGGATCAGGATTGCCTGGGCCTTTGTACTGGACAATGACCTTATGGGTCTCTCCAATCGTACCCGGAAAGATAAGTCTCTTAATCTTTGCCACTTCGAAAAGATAGTCCTTTGAATTACGATACAGATCGGCTATGATAGCATCAATTCCAAGAGACACAAGATAAGTTCCCTGGGGACAAAACCCCAGTGTCTTAAGCCCGTATGCTTCCCCCCATTTCTTCACTGAGGAAAAGTTTACGTGCGCTGTCATATCCTGTTCGCCCACATGCTGATAGGGGTCTTCATTGAATTGATGTTTGTAATAGCAGAGCAGGGTGCCCCTGTTTCTTTCCGCCCCATATAATTCATCAGCCGGGTATCCGTAATCAATCGTGAGAACAAAGCCCTCTGAAAGCGCATCGCTTGCCTCCCGAAGCCAGTCCTTAATCCTGAGATTGATCTCGGTCCTGTAACCTCTCGGAAGATGGATCGAAAACTCACTTAGGTATTCGGCTATAGCCTCGGCGCTTATCGGTCCCTTGACTTCTGAAAAGCCGCCTTCGGGTTTCGAAGAAACGTACACCTCTTTCACCTCATCCTCCATCTCCACAACGTGCACGGGAAAGGCATCAAGGAGTTCATTGGATAGTATGCATCCCGCAACGGGACCAAGCGCTTTCAGGGAGGGGACCCACTGTACGATGTCCGAGAATGATTCGAGGAGATTCTTCTGCTTTGCCTTGAGGAAAGGATGCGGCTCGACGATCACATATTTCAGGGATGAGGCAATATCTCTGTCTCTCAGGTAAGTCAGGATGTCGTGGCACATGTACCCCTCGCCCGCCCCGGGCTCGATAGAATAGAATACACGGGGCTTGCCCATTGTGTTCCACATCTCTTCGAGTTGCTTCCCGAGCATAGCCCCGAAAACAGGGTGGAGGTGCTGGCTTGTGTAATAATCTCCGGCCCTTCCTATTGCTATCCTGTCAGAAGAATAGTAGCCGAGATCGGGCTCATAGAGAGCCATCTCCATGAAGGCCTCAAACGTGATGGGGCCTTCCTTCATGATACGCCTGGAAATCTCTTGTTCGAGAGGATTCATATTCAGCGTTGACATAGAGATACCGCAAAAACAGAGGCCGCGGATACTTCAGTATCCGTCTGCGGTGGACATGGTCGTAGTTTCATGTGCAATTATTTTAAGGAGTTTTTCAGGAATTCACAATATCTTCAAATGTGTCGCATGAGGTATGAAGAATATGACAGGGCAATCCCGGCTGAAGGCAGAATCCCCTGGTCTCATTGTTTATCACCGCGTGTGAAAAGTATCTTCTCGTTATGCGATAATTCACCATCCAGACCAACCTCATTGCCCCAGGCATCGAATACCTTGAGCGACGCAATGTCATGCACTTTGAGTCCGCACGCGATCAAGGCATGCCGGACAGTCATGCCGGGAAGAATCCGAACCGGCGTGTCATTGACATAAACTCGCACGTTTCAGTCTACCCGGATGATTCTCTCATGCGGCAGTGGAGAAATCTCCTTCTTCTCTTTGATGTCTGCGATTACCACGTCCCGCAGCCACCTTCCAGCATCACTGAAGACGACGTTCTCCCCCTTCATCATACCTCCGATCACTTCAAAGTCGCGGGAGGATTCCGCGGCCTCTCCAAAGGCTTTGTAGCCATCTCCGCCAACGGCAAGAAAATCGTTGGTGGCAACCACATACTCCCTTTGCAGCTCAAGTCCCTTGCCGTTGATCAAGACCTCGGTTATCCTCTTCCCCCGGGGGGACGACAAGCTATACTTGAACATCAGTCCCGATACCTGGGGGAACCTGCCTTCTCCCTTCTCTACCGCCGAAACTCCGTGTTCCAGTGCATCGTATATCTGCTTGCCAGTGAGTTTGATGGCAACTATGTAATTATCAAACGGGAGAACCGAGTAGACGTCCTTGACCTTGATCACACCTTTCCTTATGCTTGTTCTGATAGTCCCGCCGTTAATGAGCGCCACGTCGGAGCCGGAGGTATTCTTCATGATGTCGGCAATGAAATCGCCAAGGTTTGTCTCCCGAGTCCTCACATTCTCCCCGTCAAGATCAACAGTGGTTACTCCGATAGCCTCGTTCAGAACAGTGTCCACATCGCGGCGATATTTCTCTGATATGGCGGAAACAGCTTTGTCTTCGCCCCCCGGCGCGGGTTTTATCTCTTCAAGATGACCCTTGAAGTCCTTTATCTTTCCATCTTCTATAGTGAGGTCCAGAACTCCAAGAGCCTTTGCATGTTCCCATGCCTGGACAATGATTGTATTGCCGACAACAACAGGGTTCAGGAGTCTTGTGTGTGAATGTCCTCCTACAATGACCCCGATATTGTGAATCTGCTCTGCGAGATCCCTGTCGTTGACATATCCTTCGTGAGAAAGAACCACGATAATGTCGCTTTTCTTGCGCAGTTCATCCATATATTTCCTGATCGAATCGGAGGGCTTATGGAATATCAGGCCTCCGACATTTCTTGGATGCGTTGAAACAGGGGCATCTTCAGTAACTACACCGATAATGCCGACCCTTATTTCTCCGACTTCCTTTACAATGAAGGGTCTCAGCCCGGTCAGTCCCTCGACGTTTGCTCCCAGAATCGCAAAGCCCGCTTCGGAAATCCTTTTCTTCAATATCTCCTGTCCGAAATCGAATTCGTGGTTGCCGACCACCATGGCATCAAATTTCATTGCGTTCATCACTTCGATTACGGATCTGCCCTGGAACAGGTTGGCCCAGTTGTTACCCTGAATCATATCTCCGGCAGCGAGAAGCAGAGAGGGCTTCTCTGTCCTCAGTTTGTCGGCCTTGGCGGCCAAGAAAGCTATCCCGCCAAGCATTTCCTGCGATCCAAGAGGTTTATGCGGCTCGGCAAATCCATGAAAATCGTTTATGTATAGGAGACGGATCTCTTTTTGCTCCGCACTAGCGCCGGCAGCGCAAACCGCCAATAGAAGAAATGTTACAAATAAATTCCAGCAAGTCTTTCGCATGTAATCCTCCGATAATCGATGGGGCTATCTTTCAGATGATAATGTAACATGTCTGCCGTTTTTCGCATAGAGCATTCTGATAAGTTGCAAATCAGCGGGCTGATCTCGTGCACTTGCTTATGGATTATAGGCAGGGAGGCGTTTCTCTTGACAGGAGAAATAGCAAATGCTATAGTATCCAGCAGGTGGGTCAAACACCTTATATTCTCTGGGTCAACGGGTGCAACTCAGAGCAATCGCATAAAAGGGCTGAAGAAAATCAGCCCTTTTATGTCCCGGCAACTCGGAAGACTTCAGCCCTGCGCTGCCGCCCCTGTTATCGCGCGACTCCCGCATTCCGCACAACTGTTAACGCAAACTCTCAGGCATTGTGCGAAGAAGCCGCATATTCCCGTACCCATCGACATATTCGACCAACCGCGGAGTTGATATTATTCTACGTATATGGGATAATAAAATCGCACTGAGAATCTGTTCTTGTCGATATTCCTGATGAGGCCTCAAAGATTTTTAGCTTTGTGGCCTTTTTTATTGTGGTCTTTTCCTCTTGATTCTTCGGGTTATTGGGGGATAAAGATGAAGAAAGATGCAGCGGAGTAAGACTAATACGTATGGGATGGTGGGGAGCTCTAGCTCAGAGAGTACCCAGCCGCGCGATTGTCGACTATCAAGGTTCCGGAGTTACGGATTTTTCAATTCTAATAGAGAGGTAAAGGACAATGTCTGACAAAGATGTGGAAAATAGAGCAGCGGATTCTGGGGGAGAAGAAACGATCAAGGCGGAAGAAGAGAGTTTTGCCTCGATGCTTGATAAGAGCACAATGGGAAAGAGACTCCAGCCAGGTCAAAAGGTTAGAGCAAGAGTCGTCAGTGTCTCGGGAGACCTGGTCTTTATTGATCTCGGCGTAAAGAGCGAAGGAGTGGTGGACCTGTCCGAGTTTCTTGATGAACACGGCGTAAGCAGGGTGCGCGAAGGAGACGAAATCGAGGCTTCCTTTGTGAGTGTTCAGGATGGATTGATGAAACTGACAACCCTTGTCGGCGGGTATTCTGCATTGTCTTTGAACACAATCAGGGACGCTTACGAGGCCGGAGTGCCGGTCAATGGCGAGGTTAAACGTGAAATCAAGGGAGGATTCGATATAGCCGTCGGAGGAGTCAGGTGCTTCTGCCCGTTTTCTCAGATCGACCTTAAGGGCGGGCGTGAAGATGGCGGATATGTGGGGAAGACTCTCCCCTTCAAGATATTGGAATACGAGCAGGGAGGAAAGAGAATAGTCTTGTCCAGAAGAGTCCTCCTCGAACAGGAAAGACAGGCAAAAGTCGAGAACCTCAAGCAGACCCTCTCGGTAGGAACCGTTGTCTCCGCAGAGGTGAGATCTGTACGCAACTTTGGGGCGTTTGTTGATCTGGGCGGCATGGATGGCCTGATTCCTGCGAGTGAGCTGTCGTGGGACAGGAGTGCAGCTGCCTCCGATATTCTTTCCGTAGGCCAGCTGGTGAAGGCAAAAATAATATCGTTGGACTGGGACCACAGCCGTCTGACACTGAGCATGAAGTCGATGGAGCCTGATCCCTGGATATCGGTTGCTCAAAAATATCCGTCGGACAGTAAAGTGACGGGAACTGTCGTCCGCCTGGTTCAGTTCGGAGCTTTTGTGAGGTTGGAACCCGGCATTGAAGGGTTAATTCACATATCAAATCTTGGCGCGGGCAGGAAGATCAATCATCCCAAAGAAGTTGTTCAGGTCGGGCAGACGGTTGAGGTCTATGTGCTTTCTGCGGATGAGCAGAACAGGAAGATCTCTCTCTCGATGAATCAGAAGATTGAGCCACTCAAGCCTAATCTTCCCGCAGTGGGTGAAATACTCGAGGGCACGGTTGAAAAGATTATGCCCTACGGCATCTTTTTGAAGACCGAAAGCGGGATCACGGGTCTGGTTCCGACCGCGGAAATCGGGGGATCCGAGCCGGCCACGGACCGCAAAAGGACATTCCCTGTGGGCTCCAAGATGAAGGCAGTAGTGATCAATGTAGACTCGTCGGACAATAAGATACGATTAAGCCATAAGGCAATCGGCGAAAAAGTGGCGGAAGACGAATTCAATGAATACAAGGAATCATTGAAGAACTCCGCCCTGTCAACCGGAAGCATATCTAATCTCGGAGATATTCTCAAGGCGAAACTGGCTGAGAAGGAAGGCGTATCGGATTCTCAATAAGTGGAGGGCCGCTTCGCGGCTGCTTCAGATTGCCGAGACGCTCCCTTCGAAGACTCACCATCCTTTGCTGCCGAAGGGTCGCTTCGATGTCATTGGTTGTCTTGCTTTTCTAATCAGGCTGCTGTACCCTTCTATTTGATGCACTCGTATCGGTTGGTGCGGATCTTAAGACTGAGAAAGGAACACAAGAACCGTGCAAAATATCTCCGGAAAGACTCAAATTACAGGTATCTTCGGGTATCCCATTGAACACACGCTATCCCCTGCCATGCAAAATGCCGCTTTTGAGGCCACGTCTCTCGACTACCGTTATGTTCCGTTCCTCGTACATCCTGATGCCCTTCAGAATGCTGTTAATGCTATTAGAGCTCTCAACCTCAGAGGGGTCAACATAACGGTACCACACAAGGAGAAGGTCGTGGGTTTTCTCGATGACGTTCACGGAGAGGCACGATTCATTGGTGCGGTCAATACAATTGTGAACAGTGACGGAAACCTTATCGGCTTCAATACGGACGGCCGCGGCTTCATGAAATCGCTGGCTGAAGCTGGAATTCCCACACGTGATAAAGACATTCTGATCGTGGGGGCTGGCGGAGCTGCGAGGGCCGTTGGATATTACCTCTGCAAAGAAGCACATTCTCTCACAATATCTGCGAGAACACATGAGAAAGCCGAGACTCTCGCACGCGATCTGAGAAAGATCAGAGATGTTGTTCAGGCAAGCAGGACCTTGCCTGAAATAGAAGAATTTCACGTCATAGTGAACGCAACCCCGCTCGGATTGAAACACGCTGACCCTCTGCCATTTCAGACGATGGGCCTGCACAAAGGGCAGGTTGTGTATGACCTTATTTACCGGGATACGCCTCTTCTGCAGGATTCGCGCGCAAAAGGATGCTCGGTCTTGAATGGGGCCGGCATGCTGCTCTGGCAGGGCGCTCTGGCCTTTGAGTTATGGACCGGTAAAGAGCCGCCTGTTGAGGCTATGCGA
>DATHCU010000398.1:0-4699 GCA_035319385.1 Thermodesulfovibrionales bacterium | reverse complement strand
TTCTCGATCTGATCCAGGAAGGCAACATAGGTTTGATGAAGGCGGTTGACAAGTTCAAGTACGAAAAAGGTTTCAAGTTCAGTACGTATGCCACCTGGTGGATCAGACAGGCCATTACGAGGGCGTTGATCGATCAGACTAAGACAATAAGAGTCCCTGTGCATATGATGGAGTTCTACAACAGGGTGACAAAGGCATCCCGTGAACTTACGCAACAGCTCGGACGAGAACCCACCAATGAGGAGATCGCGCATAAGCTGCTCGTTCCTATCCGGAAGGTAGAGGAGGTGTTCAGGGCAATACAGGATCCTATTGCACTTCAGACGCCTGTCGGAGATGAAGATACCGAACTGGAAGATTTCATAGGGGACAAGAACAGTCCGTCTCCATATTCAGATGCGGAAAAAATTGAGACATCAGAACAGATTCAACAGGTACTCAAGACATTGACTCCCAAGGAAGAGATGGTTATTCGGATGAGATTCGGGATCGGCGCCGACAGAGACCATACCCTTGAGGAGGTGGGAAGGCACCTCTCAATAACTAGAGAGCGTGTGCGACAGATAGAGGCAAAGGCCTTAAGAAAGCTGAAGCATCCAAGCAGACTCAAGGCCCTTAAGAGACTCCTTTCTACTCCTGCTTAACCGGTACGACCGGATCGCCCTTTGTGAGCGCGTCGGTACTCTTCTTAATAATGACCGTCGAGGTTGTTTCTCTGGGATTGATGACCTGTAGTATCCCGTTGTATATCCTGTGCTTCCCCTGTTCAAGAGTTGCCAGCAAATCACCCACTTCCAGCCCATCACGAGTGCCTTTATCGATGTAAGCAATGTCGTAAGGCACATTAATGAGATGCAAGTGCTTGGAGGCGACAATGGTGCCGCTGATATCGGGTTTCCTCGGGTGTTTCGGTTCAATCGGAGGTTCTACCTCATAATAGTTGCTCAAGTAGTAGCCTGTCGAAATATCTGCGTATGCATTCGTAATCACTGCCTTGGCGCTGTCATTCTTCTCCTGTCCAATGACTTCAGCTGATCCGACCACATCTATAAGGTAGCCCAGTTTACGGCCCGTTTTAGGATGTATCACCTCTTCCATGACGTGGAAAATGTAAAACTTGTCTCCCTTCTCCACTGGTTTGTCGGTTTTGATAAAGGCATAATCGTCTTTGCCGATAATCGTTCTGCCTGTAGGCGTATCCTGAATTACACCGACACTGGGAATCTGCTGAGCTATATACCCGCTCGCAAGAAAAATATGCTTGTTTACGATATACTCCTCTTTGGGCTCAGCCTTGAGGACAGGCAACTGTTTCTTTTCAACGACCTTCGGCTTCTCGGGCTTCGCGACAGGGCGAGGCGATTCAACCGGCTTTGTTGCCGGAGCGATTTCTTTCTGCAATAAATAAAGAGGAATCTTGATCTTCTGTCCGGGATAGATCCTGTCGGGATTCTTGACATCGGGATTTTCTTTCCAGACCTTTGGCCAAAGAAAAGAATCGTTCAACTCTTTGTTGGAAATATCCCATAGAGTATCCCCTCTGTTTACAGTATAGTCTTTGTACTCGGTCTCCTGAGCATGTAACAAGCAGGGAAGCAATAATAGGAATGCAAGCAAAGTAATGTTTCCCCAAAGTTTTCTTCTATGCATAAATATGGCTCCTTCTTGAAAGTTTTACTTTAATAAAAATAACGAAGATACTCAAAACTGTCAAGTATTAAATGATAGACGTGTCAATAAACAGTAACGATATCCAATGTTGGGATTCCATTATAATCACCATTTCTGATAACATTTATAAATGCGGTTGGTTATGAATTGCGTTGTTTTCCACAGATATATCACGGGCTGTTCTTTGATTTTTCTCCTCGCTCTTTTGTCTCCGATTGCCGCTGACCCTGCCGACGTGAAAGAATATCGGCTCGAAAACGGGCCGAGAGTGGTCGTTGTAGAGGACCACAAGTCCCCCTTGGCAACTTTCCAGGTTTGGTACTCGGTAGGTTCTAGGGATGAACCTTCCGGGAAATCGGGTATCAGCCATCTTCTTGAACACATGATGTTCAAGGGAACCCGGAAATATGGGCCTTCAATGCTTTCACGGATTGTGCAGCGAAACGGCGGGATGGATAATGCTCATACAACGAAAGACTATACTGCCTATTTTGAGATACTGCCGGCTGACCGAATAGGGCTGGCAATAGAGCTTGAAGCAGATCGAATGAGCGATCTGACTATCGACCCGAAGCAGGTCAGCTCTGAGAGAAACGTTGTGATGGAAGAGCGGCGACTCAGGTATGAAGATGATCCCCAGAATTCATTGTTCGAGGAGGTTGTTGCCGCGGCTTTCAAGGTACACCCATATCATAAGCCTGTTATAGGATGGATGCCGGAAATCGAATCCATAGACAGAGGAGATTTACTTTCATATTATAAGACCCATTATTCAGCCGATAGAGCGACAATAGTTGTTGTCGGTGATGTCAAAGCGGACGAGATAGTGGAACAGATCAGAATACATTTCAAGGCTGTACCTCATGAAAACAACAATCAGAGACCGGCTGCCGCTGAGCCGGAACAAAAGGGCGAGAGAAAGGTGACTCTCAGGAGGGAGGCGGAGTTGCCCTGCATTATCATCGCATACCATACGCCGACTTTCCCCCATGAGGACAGTTATGCCCTTGATGTCCTGAGCATGGTCCTTTCGGCAGGGAAGAGTTCGAGATTGTACCAATCCCTTGTCTATGAGAAGAAGATTGCCCTGGGTGCTTTTGCCGACTATAGCGGCTTCAATAAAGACCCTTATCTTTTTACCTTTTTTGCAACTGCCGCGCCCGGCAAAGAGATCGGAGGCGTTGAAGATGCAGTTAATTCAGAAATAGAAAAGATAAAGGAGGCAGTTCCCACGGAGAGGGAGATTCAGAAGGCGAAGAATCAGATCGAGGCGTCCTTTATCATGGGGCAAGACTCTATTTATGCGCAGGCCATGAAATATGGTTTGTTTGAGATGCTCGGAGACTGGAGGCTGATGGACAGATACCTTGAAGGGATACGGAAAGTGAGACCCGAAGATGTTTCGAGTGCTGCGAAGAAGTACCTGACTGAAGGGAACAGAACAGTGGGAATATTGATCCCAACAAAAAAGAAGGATTCACAATGAAGGCTTCGAGAGTCAATTTTGGACATGCACTGATTTTCTTTTGCATTTTGCAGTTTCTGATTTGCGGGTTTTCTCATACCGCCGTCTCTGCCTTTAGTGTCAATCGCTCTGTTTTGCCCAATGGCCTTGTCGTGCTGCATTCCGAAAACCATAACCTCCCCATTGTGATGGTCACGCTGATCGTGAAGGCGGGACAGATCGATGAGACTGCTGAAAAGGCGGGGCTTGCTAATCTCACAGCTGCGCTAATGCCCGAAGGGACAAATACACGCTTGTCTGCGGCCATAAGCGAGGAAACAGACTTCATAGGCGCAGCCTTGGGTGTTTCGGCAGGAACCGATTATACGTCTGCGTCTCTATCGGTACTGAAGAAGGACCTGCGCAAGGGGTTTGAGATCTTTTCGGATGTTCTCCTGAACCCGTCCTTCCCGATACAGGAGATCGAGCGAAAGAAAGCTCAGATCACAGGCTCCCTAAGACAGCGCGAGGAAGAGCCCGGATTTCTGGCGGAGCGCGCTTTCAGAAAAGAGGTCTTTGGAGAGCACGCCTATGGAAGGCTTATTGAGGGTTCTCCTGAGACTCTCAAGTCTATCGGGAGAGACGATCTGGTGAGATTCCATAAGGATTACTTCCTGCCGAACAATTCGATCCTTGCGGTCGTCGGAGATGTTACCGCCGAAGAATTATCCGGTCTGTTAAAGAATTTTCTTGGCGGGTGGGAGCCTGGTGCACTGCTGCCCCCGGCTGCCAAGTCACCCGAAGCTCTCGGGACCAAGCATGTCATCAAGATAGAAAAGGACTTGACCCAAGCAAATATTCTTTTGGGAAATATCGGCATCAGCAGGGACAACTCGGACTATTATGCAGTGAGCGTTATGAACTATATACTTGGCGGAGGGGGGTTCTCGTCGAGAATGATGCAATCCATCCGGGACAAGATGGGGCTTGCTTACGATGTCCACAGCTTTTTTGCGTCTTACAAGTATACGGGGTTCTTTCAGGTGGGGCTTCAGACAAGAAATGAATCGGCAAATACGGCGATTGCCGAGATGATCAAACAGATTGAAAAGATGAAGACGGAAGAGGTGTCTGACGAGGAATTGTCAGAGGCAAAAGCCTATTTGACCGGAAGTTTTCCGAGAAGGCTTGATACAAACAAGAAGATAGCTGATTTCCTGGCCTCGATTGAGTTTTTTAATCTTGGACTTGATTTCGACAAGAAATACCCTGACTATATCAATGCAGTGACAAAGCGGGACGTTCTAAGAGTAGCGAAAAAATATCTCAATCCCGAAGCCGGAGTGCTTGTTGTCGTCGCCGATCAGAAGAAGGCGGGACTGAAGTATTAGACGTTATTGATAGACTCTCAGTCGTATAACAAGACGGGCACAGGGTAAAGTCTCTTGTTGAACGGGGATACGCTTTCCCCGGATCTTTGGAGAGAAGCACTCTGATTCATGCCCTTCTGAGGAGTAGCGCATGTGCGGAAAGCCCTGCTCCAAATGCGATCATAATGCCCCACTCGCCCTTTTTGATACCCTT
>DATHCU010000397.1:0-11057 GCA_035319385.1 Thermodesulfovibrionales bacterium | reverse complement strand
TTCTTCCTTCTTGTCTCCGATAGCAGGGACATTATGCGCCTTATTGCACGCATCAATGCACTGCTGATAATCCTCGGGGGTCTTGAACTTGGACATGTCCACTACCATGCCCCATCTCTTGGCTTTCAGGGCTTGCGGATTCACCGTCACCTGTGATGCCTCGACATAATTTCTCAGGCCATTCATGGCAGACAAGCCGCCGATTCCCAAGATAGTGGATATGCCTGCTTTTTTTATGAAGTCTCTCCTGTTCATGCTCATGACTGTTTCTCCTTCGGCGCGATATGGCAATCCCAGCAGTAGGGTTTCACCGCCGCATAATTATGGCATTCATCGCAGAATTTCTCCTTGTTTGAATGACACGCCATACAGGTGTTCTGAAGGCTCATTGTATACTGCCTTCCGGTTGCAGTTGATGTATATATAGTAAGACCGTCGCGGACGACCCAGTCTCTCCACTGGTTAAGAAGTTGCATGTGTTCCCTCTTCATAAAGTCTTTGGACTCCACACACGTTCTTTCACTCACCGGCAGCTTGAGTATCTCGGCGGTATCAACTTTAGGCTCAGGCTTCGTAGCCGATTTATCGCTGCGCAGTATGAAAGGAAATGTCACCAATCCCACAAAGATGATCAGACCAATGATTATTTTTCCTCCGTTATACATCTTATTCACCCTCCATTCCCGGGAGTGGCTCACCGCGCATATCTGTTGTTCGCTTCTTTTCTCCCTTGCAGATCAAAGCATTTGCCACCATCTCATGGACGCCCGTTACCCCGACCCCAGGGACCCAGTAATCCATCAGGGGAGGAAGGGCTGCTCTGTCGATCGCACAGATGCATGCCAGCATATTGACTCCGTATTTGTCTGCTACGTGTTTGACCGCGTTTGCCCTCGGGAGTCCGCCCCTCAGCCTATTTTCCATATTTTCAGATGCGTTCAGTCCGGATCCGCTTCCGCAGCAGAATGTCTGTTCCCTGATAGTCTGCGGAGGCATCTCATAGAAGTTATTGCACACGCTGTTGATGATGTATCTTGGCTCGTCCAGGAGTCCCATACCCCTTGAAGTGTTGCATGAGTCATGATAGGTGACGACCAAGTTATCATTTCTACTCGGATCAAGTTTGAGCTTATTGTTCTTAATTAAGTCGGCAGTAAATTCACAGATATGAACGGTCTTGTTGGATTTTGCATTTTCAAATTTTGTGCCTGTGATGGGCGAGACAGGTTCTTCAAGAAAATCCACTGGACCGTACCACGTATTATGATACTGATGCCAGACCCTCCACATGTGCCCGCATTCTCCGCCGATTATATATTTGACCTTCAACCTTCTGGCTTCTTCGTAAATCTTGTTATGGAGTCTCTTCGCAAGTTCGTTCGAGGTAAAGAATCCGAAGTCTCCACCCTCGGATGCGAATGTGCTCCATGTATAATCCAGTCCGAGTTCATGAAAGAGAAGCAGTTCTCCCATGCATGTAAAGGTACCCGGGTCGGCGAACATACTCCCTGAAGGGATGACAAACAGGATCTCGGCACCCTTGCGGTTAAAGGTCGGGTTCACCTTGATTCCTGTTATTGTTTCAATGTCATCTACAAACATTTCAAATGCATCTTTAATTGTATGCGGTTGCAGACCCAGATGGTTTCCAGTCAGCCAGCAGGCAGCGGCAGGCCCTGCTATCCAGTCTATGTTCAGTCCGAGCAAATTTAGCAGTTCCCTTGCCAATATTGTAATTTCAGCCGTATCAATTCCATACGGACAGAAGAGAGAACAACGGCGGCACTCGGTGCACTGGTACGCATAGTACCAGATCTCTTTCAGCACGTTGACATCCAGATCTCTGGCTCCGGCAATCTTGCCCATCACCTTTCCTGAAGTCGTGCAGTACTTTCTGTAAACAGACCTCAGGAGTTCAGCCCTGAGGACAGGCATGTTTTTAGGATCGCCGCCGCCTATATAAAAGTGGCATTTGTCCGCGCATGCACCACACCTTACGCAGATATCCAGGAAAAGCCGGAAAGAACGATACTTATCCACTCTTTCCCGCAGCCCTTCTATGAAAATCTCCTGCCAGTTTGCAGGCAGCTTCCAGTCTTCATCCTTTACAGACCACTGCCTCGGATTAGGGAAGCCGACAGTTTCAAGAGACTTCGGTTTGCAACCATAGGGAAAGATACCTGGTTTGAATACGGTCGGGGTTTCCATCCACCCCGTTTTGGGAGGCTTGTGATCAATCTTAGCGAGTTCTTCTGGTTTTGGATTTGCCATGTCTACTCCTTTTCCACCGGTAATCCAGCCGCTTTCATTTTTTCTCTGAAGTCATTCTCATATTCTTCATAAGTATGCACCTTGACAGGATAATTCCAGGGGTTTACGTGCATTTCCGCACGGTTGGTATTTGCAAGATTTCTTGTGGGGCTGAGAAACACACCGGCCATATGCATCAATTTGCTCATCGGGAAATATATGAAGAGGGCGCTGACGAGGAACAAATGGATGTAGAAAATGATATTGATGTCTTTGGGCACAACAGGTTTAAAAGTAACGAGACCCATTGTCAATTCCTTGATGCCCACGACGTCTGTCTTCAGGAAATATCTCATGATGACGCCGGAAAGACCGACCGCCAATATCAGGAACAGCGGGAAATAGTCCTGGGCGAGAGATATATACCTCAACTGCGGGACAACAACCCTACGAAGGAACAGGAAGGTGACAGCGCCGATAAAAAACAGGTCAGTCAGATACAGGACCGGTGCGCCGACCTGGAAAAAACCGTCAAGTGATTCAATTATCTTGATCAGGACCGGCACAGGCTCCATAAACAGTCTTAAATGTCTGGTGAGTATCAGCAAGAATGTGTAATGGAAAGCCAGTCCCCCAAGCCAGAGCCATTTGGTAGAACCGTATGAAATCTTCGGTCCGTCCCTCAACTCCATCTTGGTATTTCTGAACAATGAGCGGAAAAGGAAGACTTCCATGGCCATTCTGACCAATACTCCAAACGATGTGGAGGGGTTATCGAACTTGTTCTGCTTGATCCATGGGAGGCTCATTTCCTGTCCCGCGGTTGTGGGAATGCGGAACGGTACGGGTATGCGCGCCCATTTCAATACCCGGAACACTACTCCAATAATGAACGCGAAGAAAGCCGCATAAGGAATAACAACCCCGAACAGGTAATGGAGGTTAGCGGCATTCACTCCGATGAAAACAATGACTATAAGAGAGATAACTGCGAAGAACGAAAAAATAAGTCCCATGTTCTTACCCCTTTATGTTTTGAGTTAGTACTGTGTGAGCTTCAACTTCTGATATCTGTTCTTCAACCTCACGGACAAGGTCCGCCTTCTTTAAAAGCCTGAACGTCAGAGTTTTTATCTCTTTGACCCTTATGTCATAAATCGTTTCCCTGCATTTCATATAGATGTCAAACGCAAGCATGGCAAGCTTATCGAGTTGCGATTCAAATGATCTTAATTCTTCGGCGAGTTTATTTTTTTCAATATCGCTCTCAAGTTCTTCCCTGACAACACGTTTCAAAAGGAAGACAAAGGAGACAGCCTTTGATGGAGAGAAATTCTGCACAGCCTTTATCCTGATAATATCGTTCAGATATGGATAGAGGGTTTCAGAAGCAGGATCAAGGATAATCTCGTCTAAAAGGCCGCCGATGTTCTCCAGGAGGGTCTGCCCGACGGGATTGAGAAAGCGATCTTTTTGTTTTCTCAGGAAATCAGAAGAGTCTGCCGGATAATCGTCAATTACATAATCGAACCATTTTTTTCTGATCGCAGATTTTCTTTTTGAAAGGAGATCCTTAAAATTCATATAGCGTATGCATAACTCCTCATGCCTGAAACCAGACATCTTTCACAAGATTAGATACTGTCTGAAAAGGTACTCTAAACGAGTAAATTGAAGAGCAAGAAGTAAGAAGAGAGAACTTCCGACTTCTTGCTTTTCAGAATGTTTTGACTATACGCAACCGGTCGGTTTTGGCAGCCCGGCGTATCTACAAGCCTGCTTTGCAGGTCCGCCCGGGAACAGCTCGTAAAGGTACTTCGTGTTGCCCTTTTCAGGACCAAGGGCCTTTCCGATTTCCTTGACAAGGATCTTGATCATCGGCGCAATCTGAAACTTAACAAAATATTCCCTGAGGAACTTCACGATTTCCCAATGCTCTGATCCGAGTTCTATACCATCCTGTGCTGCCATGATCGGGGCCATGCCCTCTTTCCATACCTGCCAGTCAACGAGAAAACCATCCTCATCAACTTCAATTTGCTGTCCTTCAAACTCAATAAACGGCATTTTTTCTTCCTCCTTTTTCTATTAAAATTTGTTTCTTTTTGATAGAAGACATCTCCCATCAAAACAAGCCTGCGTATGATATCACAGCAATACATTATTTTTCAATCAACAAAAAGATATTTTCCAACGAGTAATAAACGGTAATACAAAGGCACAAGCATGGTCAAATAAAAAAAATTTATTTGGGAATAAATTTCTTTCTCTTGAACTCGAGAGCGGTCTTGATCAGGCCTTCCACCCATTCGCCGGTGCCAAAAGCATGGAGATGAGTATAGGCTGCGAAGACATTCTTGTAGCAGAATCCGTCCATATTATCGGCAACGCCGTGACCTTTTATCATCCGGAAAACAAGGGCAAGGCCTTGCTTTTCGTCAATTCTGAGCACATGAGAATAATGAAATTCATGTCCGTGAAGCCTTCTGCCCACCTCGAAATAAGGGTTCTCCTTTTCCACCTCTACGACGGTGTATCCATGGCCCTGGGGTTTCTTGCTGACTCCGACAGTGATGGGCAGCACCCCCGCCATAGGGTAGGTCTGGTCATTCCAAATAAGATTGTCGGCCAGATACATCAAGCCCCCGCATTCCGCATAGACAGGCAGCCCTTGCTCAGCGGCATCCCGGACAGATCGCCTCAGTTGGTGGTTCTTCGAAAGCATCTCCGCGTGGGTCTCGGGAAAGCCTCCGCCCAAATAGAGTGCGTCCAGAGAGGCAGGTAGATCGTCCGTCAAAGCGCTGAATTCCAATATTTCCGCCCCCGCTTTTCTCAGCGCATCGATATTTTCAGCATAGTAAAACTGGAATGCCGAATCGCGGACAACTCCGATTGTCACTCTTTCGCCGGTGTATTCCGGTTGAGTCTCGCAATGGAAATCTATCGGAGTGGACTGGCTGCTAACACGGGTCAGCAGCTCAGTATCAAGGAACTTGGAGACAATTCCCTCGGCTTTCTCAACGGCCTGTTCAGCCATCGGGTGTTCCTGATACGGCACCAACCCCAGATGCCGACCAGGGAAGGTTGCATCTCTCAGTTTCGGAATAGCGCCGACGATAGGAAGATCGCAATAACGCTCTATGCTCTCGCGTATGACCTGTTCATGGCGCGTTCCTGCGAGTCTATTGAGAATCACACCCCTGATCGGGACATCTCTGTCAAAGGTCTGCAGACCGAGCACGAGTGCAGCAACCGTGCGTGTAACTTTCGTACAGTCAACGACAACAATCACAGGAGCATGAAGGAGTTTTGACAATTCTGCCGTGCTCACATTACCTTGCGCATCCATACCATCATAGAGTCCACGGTTGCCTTCGATGAGGGCAATGTCAGCTCCTGCAGTGTTCAGACAGAACGAGGCAAGCACCTCTTTCCTGCCCATCATGAACAGATCGAGATTATAGCAGGGGCGACCGGCTGCCCAGCCCAGCCAGCCCATATCAATGTAGTCCGGACCTTTTTTGAAAGGTACCACATGCCGGCCCTTCCGGCTCCAGAACCTGCAAAGACCAACACTGATTGCAGTTTTCCCGGTATCACCTCCAAGGCCTGCGATAATAAGCCTTGGACATCGAATCATCTCGTTGGACCGGGTATTTCAAAGGACGTGCAGGACCCGCTGCTGCAGTTCTTCACGGTTTGAGTGCTCTTCTTCCCTCCTGAAGAAATCACGGCATTGACGGTGCTCAATATTCTTTCGACTTCTTCGGAACTGCACTCCGGACATTTCATCGCAGCCTCTTCATTTTCCTTCTTAAGTTTCAAAAACTCGAATACATTCCCGCAGGCTAGGCATCTGAATTCATAGATAGGCATGAGAAACTCCTTTCAAAAAAAATAAAGCAATGTCTTATAATATCATATAGGTTTAGAATTTCGAGCATTCAGGAACGAAATCCCCTCCCAAGCCGACAGGAGTGAATTTCATTGAATAACCCATTGAGGAAACAACAGGAGACAGTGAGACAATAATGCAAGCAACGCCGGAAGAACCCCGCTGCCCTTTCTGCTACTGCAAGATCGAGCAGCCAAAGGAATTAGCAACAAGAAAGATAGTCGAGTTCCCGATCGGAGTCTGTGGGAATTGTGGAGTTGTCTATGCGTACGACACGACCGGCCATAATATGGGGTCGGCCTTTATCGAGGCGATATTGTTTGCCTGCAATGACGATGAAAGCCTGGCCTTTTCGCTCTCATATGGAGACGATTACACGGATGCGGTTGTCGGGAATTACGACATCATAACCCATTCTGTAGTGCCGGAGATAGTCTACAATGACCGTTATGTGAGGGGAGCACTCGTCTTTGTTAAACTGTTCGAGCATTTCCACGAGGTGACGAAAGATGGGGTAGAGGAGAGAATTAAGGCGACTGTTGCCATCGCGAAGACCAGATTACGCTCCGGCAAATTTTCCAAGGAATTAGTGCGCCAGTATGCGGCTGAAAACAGACGCGGCGAGTTGATCGCCCTTGCTCAAGAAGATACGCGGGTGATGAATGAATTAAAACGTGTACTCTATACAACAGATGAGGCGCTGCGCTGGCAGGTCATTGATATGCTGGGAGAAGTCGGCGCGGAAGTGGCCGTGAGGAGACCCGATATCGTCAGCAAATTAATATCAAACCTGTTGCAGAGCGCTGCCGCTCCGGGTGCATCCGCGTGGGGGGCTCTTGAGGCTGCGGGAACTGTCATAAGCTCAAATCCCTCGCTGTTCGGAGAATTCAGCCCCGCACTGCTGTCCTTCCTGCAAAATCGTGATCTCCGGAAGGAAGTTACATGGGCGGTTGGCAAGGTGGCATCGGTCAGGCCTGATCTGGTCAAGTATGCGTTTCGGACGGTCTGGTCCTTTCTTATGGATTCAGATCCGACTTTGAGAGGCTATGCGGCCTGGGCGCTGGGCAATATAGGGTACGAAGACGTCCTTGAAGACTTGGAAAAACTCGGGACAGATGATGAAAAACTCCTCATATTCAGGGGCGGCAGACTTGAGGAAACAACGGTCGCCCTCTTATCAAAAGAGGCCATCGAGAAGATTAGCAGGCCGAAGTGAAGCATAGGCCCATCATAACATACCTTGTGTCTTCCCCTTTTGGTGACGTTCCTGCTGATGCTGACAAGATGCATTTACCACTGGAATGCGATCCTTTGAAGACCCCTTATGGAGAGTATTTTGATTCCATAGAGGAATTTCTCAGAAGGGACGATTTCAAGAATCTCCTTGAAGCAACATCCAGAAAGGCCGGCAGGGTCATCCCGCTGGATGATATTTCTGAGATCCTGATCAGGGCTGAGAAGCACGGGTTCCTTTATCACCCGGCGAGTGTTGAGTTGATTGCGGGCAGTCAAAGAGCGAAGTTCGGGCTGGATGTGGCAATAACTGATACCGGCAGGAAATGGCTGCATAGTGAAATCTCAGCGCTACGAGAAATTCACGGACTGCATCGGCTTCCCTTTCTGCCGGAAATCTATATGTCAGGCGAATCGGTTTCCATGGTCTTTCTCCTCGAAGAGTGGTTTGAGGGCTATCATGAATTTCATATATCCAGGGATGAGGGAGGCAAGTGCGGGATGCAGCTCTGGAAATTCGGGGGCGGATATACAAATCTCACGGAGGAGCAGGGGTTTGAGATATACAGACAGGCGTCAAAGATACTGACACTATACTATGACTTTGAGGACTTCAGGCATATCTATCCGTGGCATCACGCAGCCGGGGATTTCATTGCCAAGGTTGACAACGATGGGGTAGATGTACGGCTGACAACGGCGCGGCGATATAACCCCCTGCTCGGTTTCCGGAGAGATGGTGTTGATCCTTCCTTTGCCCTTTTCTACTTTTTCCTGCAGCTGGCGCTTCATATGCGGCTTGACAAGATAGACGGCGTCGGAGAAGTGGCGTGGGCTGAGGATTCCGCTGTGGATGCGGCTGTTCAGGGGTTTTGTGATGCGCTCCCTCACAAAGACGGATTCAAAAGTGACCCGGGACGGCTGGAAGAATTTCTCGCCTTACTCAGAGCATTTTCCAGTGATGAGTTGAGGGCGTCTCACAATCCTCTAATAGAACTTTATGAGGGGACGAAAGATCTTCCGGTGATAGGGAAGCGTCTGGACAGCCACGCGGAAAGACTATATTCGGTTATTCAAACTCGCCTTTAACGATCTCTTCAAAAGGCATGCGCACGACTTTTATCAAAGACAACATTCGATCGGCTTTCTCCGGATGCAGTGAACCCGCACGGGTCAAAAGCTCCTTTGACAGTCTGTATAGTTCTCCGTATATTTTGTCGAGCTTGACAGTTGGATAAGCAACCTTGGCCTTGAATCCCGAAATACCGCATGCATAAGACTGTTCCTTGCCGTCATTTGTCAGACTGAATGGAACGCCGTACACGCGACAAATAACGGGCCGGTTTTCGTACAGTACGCATTCTTCTCTTTCACTCAGCAAAGGACATCTGACCCTTTGCTTCCCAAGACCATACGATTGCATGTTCGGTTTGTCTTCAAAAGTCTGCTTCAGTAAGTCTGATGCCTTCAGCATCTCGACTTCCGACTTTTCCGCCCTTCTCTGCACATCTCTTCTGATCTTCCTGTCCAGCTTCCCGAGATGATGATGGATATATGCGGCCTCTATAGGGAAGATACCGAAGATAGCATTGCAGCAGTCACAACACCGGATTCTGCACTTGACACTGAGAGGATACTTCTCAGATACCGTCTTGAACAGTATATCCGCCTTCCGGACTTCGTTAAGATATTGCGAGAAAAGTTCGTCGATCATTTGGAGGAATCGTTGTGCCGGTGCGGATCAAGGAGTTTCAGGAAATCCGGATGAACTTCGAATCCTAATTCTGTCGCCTTGTCACAATTCCTGAGGGCCTCTTCATATTCGCCCCTCATATAATAGGCATTGGCAAGGTTGTTATACCCCAAAGCAAAATCCGGGGCCAGTTCAAGCATCTTCTTATTCGTATTAATGCTCTCCTCAATGTCCCCCTTTTGCAGATAGGCATTAGCGAGATTACACCAGGCCTGAACTATGTCCGGATTGTGTTCCAGAGCTTTCTTCAGAGCCTCTATCGCCTCGTCGGTCTTGCCCATCTGAAGGTAGGCGAACCCAAGATTCGCATAACCTCTCGCGTATCTCGGCTCCAGTTCAATCGCCCTAAGATTGGCCTTTACTACCTTCTCAAGGTCACCGTCCTTAAAGTAGATGTACCCAAGGTTCACAAACGCCTCGAACATTCTGACACCGTGTACGATCGACTCTTCGAAAGACTCTATGGCCTCATCGAATTTCCCCTGATTCATATAAACAACGCCGAGGTTGTACAGTGATGCGGCGCAATCAGGCTTTTGAAGCAGCCTCAATTTCTGATCGTTGATGAATTCCTCTATATTTTGCAGTTCTTCCATAACCTTATATTACCATAAGTAAGCACATCGGATTTTCCATAAAGCACCTCGTGCATAAAATAGTAGGACGTCTCTTCAGTCAAGGCGGATTCTTTACCAGCAGACCGCAGCGCGGCCAGAAATTACGCCAGCGGATAACGCGAAAGCCGAACTTGAAAACTCTTGTGAAAAGATTTCTTCGTAATCGGGAAATCTGCAAAGGGCGACTGATGACATCAGCCGCCCTTTGACTCATCTCTAGACTAGGGAATCAGACTCGAGGAGATTCTATCCCCCCTCATCACCTGACTTTTCAACAGATATGCCTCTTCCCTTCAATCCATACATGGTAGAGCTTCCGGTCGACAAGAGCTCCAACACCTCTTCTCTTACCATCTCGGATGCTACGTTCTTGATCTCTGAAGCGCCTGCGTCGGGAATTGTCTTCTTGACACCTATCATCATATCTTTGAAGTAGAACTTGGTTTTGGCGCCTTTTGAAGCATAATCAATAATAGCCTGTCTTATGTCTTCTGGTCTTCCCATATTTTCAGCTCCTTTTAATTCTTATATGCCGCCGACTGCCTTGGATACAGCCCATGAATGATCGGTATACTTGAACTGGGTCGAATTCCTGTAAGTGTCAACCGCCAAGCGGTAGTCGTCAAGGCTCTTCTCTGTAAACGGAATACCTGTCTTCTCAAAGAATCTCTCCCAGCCGACACGGGCTGCCCAGTCGCCGAGTCTCTCATATTTGTTCGCATCCTTTGCCCAGACTTCCACAATATGCTTCACAACGCTTGTCACCTCAGGCCAACGAGGCATGTTGTTCGGAAGCCATGGAATAACAACCTTAGAGAATTTCGGCGTGCTGATACGGTTCGAGATCTTGCCTCCGACGAGGATTGCGATTCCATCGCCCTCTCTGTCAGCCAGAGGAAGTCCCATACACATGGTATAGCAGTTCCCGCAGTACATGCACTTCTCCTGATTAACCGTGACGCTCTTCTTTCCCTCAGCCGTTGTTACCGGCTTAATCGCGTAGAGCGGGCAGGCCGCAACAACCAACGGAATTTCGCAGGCCTTTCCGATGGCTTCATCGTCGATTGCGGGCGGTTTCCGGTGATAACCCAGAAGGGCTATATCAGAACAGTGCACAGCACCGCACATATTGAGACAGCATGCGAGAGCGATCCTCAACTTCGCAGGAAGTCTCATATTCTTGAACTCGTCAAACAGTATATCCGCGGTGGCCTTTACCGGTCCTGAAGCGTCTGTTGCAGGAGTGTGACAATGCACCCAGCCCTGAGTGTGAACGATATTGGTTATGCCCATGCCGGTGCCGCCGGTC
>DATHCU010000396.1:0-2170 GCA_035319385.1 Thermodesulfovibrionales bacterium | reverse complement strand
GAAAGGAATTATATTTCCCGGCGAGGAGTTGAGAAAGGTCGGGATCGGATATCTTCGGATTCCTTATGACTATGGTGTTTGCAGCAATATCTCCCAGGCGCTGGTCCTTGGCGCTCAGAAGGCAGGCAAGACCCCCCACCAGATATAACACGGGCAGGCCGTCGACAAAGCGAAGCAGATTTCGTATCATGATCTGGCTGAAATGGAGACGAAGTCCCTGCACATCCATCACCCTCAGATTCAGTAGTCTTTTGCCCAGGGTCTGGCCCTTCCAGAACCATTCGGTCGCAATGCCGTAGCCGATTGAGATCGAGAAGAAGGCAATGGCTGTGACAGCGCCGGCAAGGTCGGAGCTTATTATCCTTAGGAGACCTAGAAAGACGCCGATCATGCCTGTCGCGGCAGAGATGACAGCGAAGTCGACACTCCAGGCCAGAAACCTCGTAACCGGACCCGCCAGCAGCAGGGAAAACCTGATCCCCTCAGGGGTCAGGATCGTGAATGTATTTGTTTTTTCAATCGACATAACAACAATCCGCAGCCTTCAGCCCGCGACTATCCAATCACATGCGTGGGCTCAATTCGTTGCTTCGCCCCCCTCCGCTCTTTCTGCCAGACAGGGTGAAGAAGAGGATCAGCAGCACAAATTCCGCCGTCCCAAAGGCTATCTTGAACGCATACGGGATCACGGGTTCGTGATATTGCGATACGAACGACTCGATGAAGCCGGCCCATGCAAGCATGAGAGCTACTCCGCATATCAGGTTCATGAGATCTCCGGATATCTCCCTGAGCCTGCTTCCCATCGACACGGGTCTGCCCCATCCGATCAGGGCGCCCGCAAGAATAAGGCCTGCCTGGCCCGCGATCAGCACCGCGGGTATTTCGATAACGCCGTGCGGCGAGAGCCAGGCAATCAGGAATTCTCCCTGGCGCGCAAGAAAATAATCTATTGTCACTGCCCCAAGTATGACCCCGTTATAAAAGAGCATCAGCACGGTTCCTACCCCCCATGTCATGCCGAGGGCCATCACAAAGATGCTGACCCTGGTGTTGTGGGACATATACCACGCAGCACCTGTCCTCTTGACGCCCCTGAGACGGTCTTCACTGGCCATCTCTTCTTCCGCCACACGCTCGGAAGGGCTGCCTATAAGATGTTCCAAGGGCAGGAACACGGCTTTCGATCCTGGGTCAAGCGCGATGGCTATCCCGCCGAACAGAAACCCCGCGGCAGTAATTATCAGGGACAAGGCGAATGCCCGGATGTGCTTCCTGAATGTCCGGGGCAGGGTCCGGAAGAACCACTTCAGGGGAGACAATCGATAAGGTCTCTCCCTGATCTCGTGGATACAGGCGTAAGCGCGAGCCGTGAGGGACTCGAGATACCGGTGTACCTCCGGCTCCGATGAGAAGGTCATCATCCTTTGAAGGTCCGCCGATGTACGCTGATAAAGGAGATGAAACCTTTCAATCTCTTTCAGCGTCATCCTGTACTCCGGTTCTGTTTCAAACCTGTTCAGCAAGGTTTCGAGTTCGGACCAGAATTCTCTTTCGGTCTCTATGAATCTTTGCAGGTCGATAATCATATCTGCTGCCTCTGTTTTATGTCCATATAACGGGAGATCAGACCGAGACAGAGCATATCATGATCCTGCACCATGAACCGCACTCCCTTCCGGAGAAGGGCTTTTTCGAGTTCAAGCAGGCTATGCCAAAGCATGTGGCCTCCCAGGTTATCATAGATATCATTGATGGTTTTTGCTCCCCCGTTCGAGAATAGAGGCCGGATGCCGTCGGGCCCTATCATGGCGACAATAATTACATGCCTGCGGCCCAGCAGGTCCATATTCCTGAGCAGATTCTCAGCTATGACCGGGTCGTCGAGATTCGTCAGAATGACCAGCAGTGACCGTCTCCTCATTCTCATCCCGATAAACGAACTCAGTTCATCAAAATCCGGTGTTACGATCCTGGGCTGAAGCTGATAGAGAGCCTCACGACAGTTGCTGTAATGTTCTCTTCCGGATTTCGCCCGAACGAAGTTGTGCACCTTGTCGCTGAAACTGATCACCCCGAAGAGGTCGCCCTGCCTCCGCGCCGCCACGCCCATGACCAGGGCCGCGGCTATGAATTTATCCAGGAACGTATTTCTCTGAGAGCCCGCATT
>DATHCU010000395.1:0-4969 GCA_035319385.1 Thermodesulfovibrionales bacterium | reverse complement strand
TGCTATTGTAAAGATCTTCTATTGTATACCTCAAAATGATCGTGATTCCCGCTTGCGTTGAGTACTGTGAGCAACATGTCGCTGACGGCTGCCGAGCACACATATTCGAGAACAGTGTTTTTCAGAATCTGAGGCCCAGTGGGGCGATAAATTACTATCAGAAGAAAAGCTGGGTTGAAATCGACTTCATACTCAACCAGTAGGGATGGCTTATTGACACACATTTCCTCTTCTGGTAAGAATATGAGTGGTATGGAAAAGGGCCTTTGTTCATTCTCATGACACGATATCTTCTTGAGAAGAAAGGGAAAGGAGGCCGGTCATGACAGATGAGGAAAAAGTACTCACAATCCTCAGGGAGAAAGTTCTGAAGGCGGATATATCCCAATCAGTGGAGATCTATCTGGCGAGGAGGGCCGCTGGAGAAAATTCGGTCGCTCTGTGGACGGGTACCATGACGCCCCCTTCGGACTTCAAGTCGGACGGACAAGTCTGGGTCGCATATATCGACCTGATGCCCGGCGCTAATTTCGAGCATCCCGTGCAGTTCGTATTCATTAGTCCCAAGACCGGTAGTGTGCACACGGTGGACGCCTCCACCCCCCCCAATGATCTGGCCGAGAATTTCCATAGGGTCAAGGTCTGACTGTAAAGGATCGAGACAGGAAAGATGCGAAAGTTTGCCATACTCTTCTCGGGCGGCGTAATGCCGAGTGCAAATTATCCACGCTATCTCAATGATCTCAGAGAGATCTACCGAACCCTCGTGCAGCAATACGGCTACGCCAAGGGCGATATTTTTACTTTCTATGCGGATGGGGCACCCCAGGACCTCGATGGAGACGGTGGAAATGAAGTCTTTGCCAATGGCAGTGGCGGGGAGTTCGTGGCTTTATGTCAGGACCATATTTACAAGCTGCCAAAACTTATGACCGAAGAAGACCTGCTATTTATTTTCACCACCAATCACGGTCATCTGGTGGATGCCGCAACGCGTCAAGCGGGGATCTGGTTCTGGCAATGGGATGTGGGGAAACCGGCGTGGATGCGTGCCCGTGAGTTTGCAAGGCTGATCAATGATTTTCTGAAGTTCAAATACCTCATTGCCTGCATGGGGCAATGTTATTCGGGGGGCTTCATCGACAACTTGTCGGGAGACAACCGCGTTATTATGACAGCCTGCCGCCACGATGAGCCGAGCTGGGCATGCGATACCGAGGGCGATTATGATGAGTTTCTCTACCACTGGACAGCAGCGGTGAGGGGGAGAACGCCGGAGGGTCCAGCTGTGAACGCGGACACCGACGGAGACGGACGGGTCTCACTCAGGGAAGCCTTCCTTTATGCCGCGGCCCATGATAGCAGGCCAGAGACTCCTCAGTACTATGAATCGCCCGCTGGTCTCGGAAGCCGCCTGACTCTTTCGGGTCCCATTAGGTGATCAGGTCCGGGGCATTAGCGGCTGTGGGGTCAGATTTGATTGTTGCGTAACGTCCGGAAATCAGTCATCACGCAGTTTGAATGTGCTTTCCATTTCTTCTTTGATAACCTATTTATTACCTCTTCATTATTCATGCAATAAACAAGTCTGACCCTAAAAGCCATGATAAAGAGTCTGATAGCTAAGGAGAGAAGGGTAAATCTTTCCCCTTCCTGTAGTTCTCCTCTCTACTGTATTTTGTTGAGTGCTGTCTTAATTTCATCAGCAGTATCAGGGGAATCGAAGATGAACTGAATTCTTGTCATTGAATCTAGGATAATAACTTTCTCCGGTGACCTCATCAGACCCAACTGATTATATACATAGGTTGCATCAGGGTTGTGAAAAATGGGCATACGAACTGTATGTTTTTCCAAAAACTTCTTTACATCGTCTCTTGACTTATCAATAGCTATTGCAAAAACATTGATGTTAAGTTTTTCTTTCTGATTATATAATTCCTGTGCATATCTAAAATTCGATGACCATGTTTTGTTATATGTCGCCCAGAATATGAGGATAGAAGTTCTACCTTGTAGATTCTCAATCGTAAGAGGTGCCAAGTTCTCTTGAATATTTTGAAAAGTAAAATCTGGCAGAGCTTCCCCAGTCCAATTTTTCTGTTCAATTTTAATATTTCCATAGGTGTTTATGACAAACTTATGAAAGAGTTTATCAGTAGCAGAAATAGACAATAAAGATAGCAGACTAGTACCTGTTGCAATTGCCGCAATGATAGCCGGCTTACAATTTTTTCCTTGTCTACAGAGTCGGGAATAAAAATATATTGTACATGATATAGCAATAATGAAGCTGATAGGTGTAATTAACCTAAATATAGCACCTAAAAAACTCCAAAGATACCATAATCCTGTTTTTATTTTTATAACAGCCAGACCTATATAGCCTGCAGAGAAAAAGCATATTTCAAATGCTGAAATAATAATCAGAAAAATACTTAAGACATATACTTTTCTTTGAAAGCTAGAAAGAGTTTGAGGTATATAGCCAGTTTGCCGGTTCATCATTTTATTTTCAGATATTCGATTTATTTAATAAATAAACATTTCAAATAACAATCCGCATGATCGAATAAATTTTTAGCTTCAGACTGAAAGCAATTGTATCGGTTCAATAAACAATCTGCAATACAATTATTATGTTCTTTGCATCAAAAGTCAGCATTTGGTTTGCATCGTTATAGGTGATGTTTGAGGCTGCATTAGGGTGGCTGTGGGGTCAGACTTGCTTCTTGCATAACATCTAGAAATCAGTTACCGGAGTTTAAATGTATTTCCCATTTCCTTTTTTGATAGCCTATTTATTCCCTGGATATCTGGTAGCGACAAAAGAAGCTTGAAGTGGGCCACACCTCAGGGTTATTCCGCTCTCTTCATTATTCGTGCAATAAACAAGTCTGATCCCACGAGCTCACAAAAAGTTTCAATCGCACTATAAACGCTCATCGAGAACTCCTCAGCGACTTGAGAAGGGTGTCCAGCAGATAGCCCAGAAAATTGCCGACCGTAGCTCCGATAACAAGAATCAAAAGAACATAGAGGATTACACCACTGATCAACCCAATCAAAAGGGCAACTCCTTCTACCTTGCTGCCGATCAAAACGAATCCTATTTTGACAGCCCACCCGCCAACAACTAAGCCGACAGGTAAGGCAAACAATACGGCCACGGGCACAAGAACTACGACTCCTATAGCACACCCAAGAATGCTTCGAATTTCCCCTATACAAAAGATTTGGCAAATATTCTTAATAAATATCATGAAATTCTAATCGATCAAGGAAACATAGCATGGGAACGTAGGTTCTTACAATGCATCCTCTTTCCACTTTTATCCCTTACCCTCAGCCTTCGCAATTGCACGGTTGATGCTTGATGTGTTTACCCATGGGTGAAGTGCTATCTCAGCCCCGGAGGCTCCGATCTCTTCACTGCACCGTCGCGCGATTGCTGCCCGGGCCTCGCTCACCTTGCGTCTCCTGTCGCCGCGCTTCAGCCGTCAGCCGATTGCTCATCTGTTTGACAATAAGCAATGGTGATTTAAAGCCGGTCAATCACTTTCTTCAAGTGAACAAACCCGGAGGCTGCAGTAGGCCAGCCGGCGTAAAATGCAATATGCGTAATTGCAGCCACAAGTTCTTCCTTCGTGAGGCCATTTTCAAACGCCTTTCTAAAATGAAACTCGACTTGCTCAATGCGATTTAGGGCAACCAGGCATGTAACGGTAATTAAGCTCTTGTCTCGCTGCGTGAGCCCCGGACGTTTCCAAATATCGCCGAAAAGAAAGTCTTGTGTAAGTTTGGCAAATTCCGGCGCTATGGCCATCAAGTCATCTATCGCTTTTTGCTCGTTACTATCCGACATGTTTATCTCCTTTCCCGATACTATTCAAAATCTTCAGCACCTCTTCGTCAGTGAGGTCATGCCAGTTCACATAGGCTTCGGCCACTGCAAATGGATATCTGCTTCTTATGTTAAGGCACACAAGTTCATCCACCTGGGGGAGGATAAAATCTGCCGTGTTTCGGGATGCAGTCGGAACAGCAACAATAATCTTCCGGGGGGCCATGCTTTTGACGATGCTGACCGCCGCAAGCATCGTATATCCGGATGCAAGCCCGTCATCGATAATAATGACATTTCTGTCCTTTATTGAAGGCAATGGCCTGTCCTTTCTGAATAGCTGCTCCCTCTTCCGGATAATATCCCGCGTCTTTTTGATCTGCACTGTTATCTCTTCTTCTGTCAAACCTATGCGCTGAAGGAGGCCTTCGTTCAGTATGACTTCACCTTCAGTGCCCATCGCACCAAACCCGGCCTCCGTATTGCCGGGTATCTGGACCTTTCTCACTATAATCAAATCCATCGGGAGTCCGAGCGCATCTCCCACTTCGGATGCAACGGGCACGCCGCCCGCAGGGATGGCCAAAACCATGGAATCGGGACCTTGATATTGTGAGAGGTGAAGGGAAAGACGCCGTCCCGCATCACGTCTGTCCCTGAACATGTACTTCCGATCTCTTAGCGAAATATCTTCAACAAGCCTGCCCATAAACAAATAGTATCACAATGAATCAAGAACCCCATTCAGGAACCATAGAACAGGACAGTGCAGCAATCGCTCTTCCCATATTCTTCCTGGGCATGGCTTGCCCTGAACAAAAACAACTTATATTAGAAGCTGTCCGCGTCACACAAAAACATTAATAATATCTTTAAGTTACACTCTGGCAATGCCGCTGCAATTTCACTATAATTGAGGTTATGAATTCAGCCGGACATTCAACAGATTTCTGGCCTCTGCTTGTTTATGCTGTTTCCGCCGTCGCGCTGACCACGGTTATGATTGGGCTGTCATATGTTCTTGGGCAACGCCACAGGGAGCAGTCTACGGATGAGCCCTATGAATCAGGGGTCGCGGCAACAGGCACGGCCCAGGTGCGTTTCGATGTCAGGTATTATTTGATC
>DATHCU010000394.1:0-2981 GCA_035319385.1 Thermodesulfovibrionales bacterium | reverse complement strand
GGAACAAAGATACACCTCATTCTGAGCAGAAATTAACACAGATTTAACCTCTTCGTAATATTCCTTTAACATTCAAATATCATTATAGTAAATCTCAGGAGATGATCGGCAAAAGGTCACGACCTCTTGAATCTTCTCAGGCGTCATTTTTGAATACGGTTTCGTATTAAGATCAATTTGAACAAAAAGGAGGAAGAAAGATGAAGAAAGGATTCTTGATGTTGGCTGTAAGTCTAATCTGCATGTTGCTGCTCTCAGGCTTTTCAGCAGCAACGGCGGATGAGGAAAAAGGCGTGGATCAGAAAGACATCGACAAGGTGGTAAAGGAGTTGAAGAGCCTGAAATTCGGACTGCTCTGGTATCTCTCGTATATGAGCGGAGAAGGAAAAGATGTTGGAGGAAGCGCCGGTGACGGAGCAGACAGGAACAAGTTCGCGGTGAAGAGAGGCTATTTCAGGGTTACCAAGGAGTTTATGCCGTGGTTTGATGCTCACCTCACACTCGATGTTACTCAGGCTTCCATAAAAGACAGCAGCCTGTCGGATTCTGTCCAGGTGAGACTCAAGTACCTGTATGGCAAATTCAAGCTCCCTGATGTTGCATTTTTGACAAAGCCCAACATCGAGGTCGGTATGGTCCATATACCCTGGCTCGATTTTGAAGAGAACCTCAATTTCTATCGTCTCCAGGATACGATGTTTATCGAGAGAAACGGCATATTGAATTCAGCTGATTTTGGAGTGACCTTCACGTCTCTGCTCGGCGGTGAAATGCCCGACGATTACAAAAAGAATGTGAACAGCCATTATGCTGGGCGCTACGGAAGCTTCCAGGCAGGCATATACAACGGCGGCGGATATTCCACCAGCGAGAAGAACAAGAACAAGGTGGTCGAGGGCAGGCTGACTGTCAGACCATTGCCTGACATCGCGCCCGGACTTCAGTTCACCTACTTCGGGACGACCGGCAAGGGTAACACGGATGCAGATCCGGATTGGACGACCAATCTTGCGTTCGGAAGCTTTGAATCCGAACCCGTGGTCCTGACAGGACAGTACTATTGGGGCAAGGGCCAGCAGAACGGCGCGAACGAGACCGAAAAGAAAGGCTATTCTTTCTTTACGGAACTCAAATTATACAATATGATTAAAGACTCAGTGAACAAGTTCAGCGTCATCGGGAGATTCGATCACTTCGACCCGGACAAGGACACGAGCAGCGATGAGAACAACAGGTACATCGCCGGCCTGGCATATTACTTTGACAAGCCGCACAAAAACATGGTCCTTCTTGACTACGATACAGTGAACTATAAGCAGTCTGACAAGAAAGACGATAAGAGAGTACAGCTCACTCTGCAAGTAGCTTTGTAATTTCCAGATTCAAAGCTCTTGTTAACTGTTCGCCCTCCCGCGCGGGAGGGCCTTCTTTTCGACTATTTTGATTTTTCGTGCCTGCCGGTCGATTGAGCGGACCTGATCGGCAAGTGTAACCCCTGATGTCTTTTGTGCACCATCGAGAGTAACCTCGAACGGATTACCCTTGACACTCGTTGTAACAGGACAGACAATTGCAGATTCCAGATACTAGGTTCCCTTAGAACTTCTCCAGAAAGTTCATAAGCGCCTCGGTCGTCTCTTTCGGATTTTCTTCAAGCACCCAGTGTCCGGTGTTTTTGAGGACCACCACAGCCGTATCGGAAGCCACAATCTTCGTCTGCTGCGCCAGTAAATGTCCATTTGCCTTTTCGCCGCCGACCGACAGCACGGGCATGGAAAGCTTCGTTTGAGAAAGCTCCGCGAATTCCTGGGCGGTCTGCGGAAACGAAACAAAGTAAGCCCAGCCGGCGCGCATTCGTCCAGGTCGCGCATATGCAGTCGTATAGGCCGCACGATCCGCTTCCGGAATCGAGCGTGTTTTGTCGGCCGCAAAATCGTTCCAGAAGTGCTCGAAATACGTCCGCTCGCGTCCCTGCACTAATGCTTCCGGTGTGGGGCCGTTGAAGCGAAAATGCCATATCCCCGGGGCATTGTATACGGTCTCCCATCCGGCCACGCCCGGCAGAAAGGCATCCATCAATACCAGCTTTTCTGTTTCAGCAGGAAACTGTGCGGCATATGCATAGGCGACCATCAGACCGATGTCGTGTCCGACGACTCGCGCCTTCTCAATGCCGAGTGACCTTGCGAGAGCGTGAATACGAATGGAAGCCATCTTCATATCCAGACCATCCGTCGGAATTCCTGAATCGCCGATTCCGGGAAGGTCGGGCGCGATCACTGTAAATTTATCGGCTAAGAGCGCGATGACGGGTCGCCACATGCGCGACGTCTGAGTGTACCCGTGCAGAAGGATGACTGCAGGGCCATGACCTGCACGTAAATAGTGCAATCGGACTCCGTTGATTTCAGTGTCGTGCTCGGTCACTTCCGTCCGAATCGAGCCCCGAACAATCAAAACGCCGGGCAACAGAATCAGGAGTAAAACCATGGCGGCATTTGACGCCAACCTGGAAACGTTGTACCTGCAGAATCCGGATGCAAAGTTCATATTATTTTCCTTTTTTGTGTTTTATAGTTGTCTACGATCGGATTCTCATCTTCATGACTTGATAAACGAGAGCAGATCCTCGTTTATCTGGTCCTTATGAGTTGTGCACATCCCGTGCGGCGCGCCCCTGTAAACATTCATCGTGCCGTTCTTGACGAGCTTCACCGCAAGCATCGCTGAATCGGTGATCGGCACAATCTGATCGTCGTCTCCGTGGAGGAAGAGTGTCGGCATGTCCATCTTCTTCAGATCCTCGGTTAGGTCGGTCTCTGAGAATGCCTTGATGCAAAGGTAGGCCCCGGGGAAGCCGCACATCATTCCCTGAAGCCAGAATGACTCGCGCACTCCCTCGGAGATCTTCGCGCCCGGCCGGTTGTATCCATAAAAGGGCATACTGAGATCTTTCCAGAACTGCGAGCGGTCGGCCAGTA
>DATHCU010000393.1:0-4626 GCA_035319385.1 Thermodesulfovibrionales bacterium | reverse complement strand
GAATGGATGTATCCTTTCCGGTAGAAAGAGGTGAACAGTGGAAGTAGAATTCGTGTTCTTCGTCCTTATCGCCCTGGCAGTCGTGGCCATCATATGCAGCGTTGTGTACTGGATAAAAGACAAGAAAGACGGCCGGTAAATGTTATGTCCTGCTGCTCCATGGGCAGGCGTATTTCCGGCAGCGGACAGGGCGTTGTGCATGTATTTCACACTTAAAAGTCGCACGGTCCAGATAGGGACAATATCCATCGGCATCCCTGGCAAGATAGAAAGGCCTTTCCGGGTTGTACTTATAGATGCCGCTGCTCACTTCTGCCCGGGTCAGGGCAAAGACATACTTACAGCACTCCGCACGGCATAAAGCAGTCTTTGATGCGCAATCCACAAAAGCCTCCGGCTCGGTGTCGTCCTCCAGCCCGTAAACCTTGCCGTCAATCATTACCATATTCTTCAGAGCGGCGGCCAGTATCTGACTTCTCTCCTCACCGGAAAGAACGGGCGCAGCCGGCTTGACCGGCATCTTCTTTTCGTCGTTGGAGTCGGGACTCATTTCTTGATTGGATTAGCCCGGGACTAGAATGTCCCCCGCGAGAGTCCGCGTATGATCCGGATGGCATCCTCGACAGTGTTCGCGCCGTGTATCAGGTCCATGTCCTCATCGCTTATCGTGCCCTCGGCGAGCAGTGTGTCCTGCATAAACCGTCGGAGGTGTTCCCAGAAGTCTTTGACCATGCCGACCACGGGGAACCGTTCGAGCTTTCCTGTTTGGGCCAGCGTGATCACCTCAAACGCCTCGTCGAGCGTGCCGAATCCGCCGGGCATCACTACAAAGGCCGTCGAATACTTGACGAGCATGACCTTGCGCACGAAAAAATGCTCGAACTCAATGAACTTGTCCAGGTAAGGATTCGGCTTCTGTTCCCAGGGCAATTTTATATTGCACCCGAGGCTCAGGCCGCCGCCTTCCTTTGCCCCACGGTTGACCGCCTCCATGATGCCCGGTCCGCCGCCCGTCATTACAGCATAGCCCGCATTGGCGAGCGCCCTTCCAAGTTCGCGTGCAAGCTCATAATAACGGTGTCTCTCCTGAAACCGGGCCGATCCGAAGACCGTAACACAGGGCCCGTCAAAGTCAAAGCTTTCGAAGCCGTGCAGGAACTCGAGAAAAAACCTCACCGCGCTCTCAAGGTCTTCGCCCCGTTTGCGGCGGCCGGAGAGAAAGAGTTTTTCCGCGCCCACCACCTGCCCGAGCAGCGAAGTGGACTGGATCATATCTGACAGACCTTTGTTATTCATTGCCGGCTCCTCCCAGATGCAAAGCGTTCTTGGACATTACATCCTTATTATAAATCAGCCCCGTCAAAACGACCCAGCGAAATTTGAGTGCAGCTTGCATATTCAGCAAAAGAAGATGCAACCCGGGCGCGCATGTCCGGACCTCCTTCGCCTGATTCCTCAGGAAAAAGCACCGGTGAGATAGAAGGAAATCTCGCCATGTCCTGATTTATCTCCCTCCTGTAACCCAGGTTGAAGGCAAGGTATATGCTCAGCAGAATCCCGAAGTTGTTCGATGGTATGCCCTTACAATTTCGTGCGATTGGTGATGCGGCCTCGCCTCTCCACAGCCGTAGCCTCCACAGTCACCAGGCCCGCGCCTGCATAACCATACTGTACCAGGTGATGCAGGTGCCAGTCTCCCGCGACGCCGTCATCCGCACTGTACTGACACATCGGAGAGACAGCAATCCTGTTCGCAAGCTCTAACGGACCTATCGACAATGGGGCAAAGAGGTGGCTCACAACCGAATCCTTCCTAAACTATGGAGATCCTCATGAGCAGATTATATCACTTGCTGCCGGCAGATCTAAGAAACCTCCGGACCTCGGGAACAGTGGGAATTCCGTCCCTGCCGCCCAGCTTCGTGCATTTCATGGCAGCCACGGCTGACGCAAATACAACCGTATCTCTGATGTCCCATTTCATGAGCAGACCGTATATGAAGCCGCCATGGAACACATCGCCAGCGCCGGTAGTATCCACGGTCTCGACCGGAAATGCGGGAACCCGGAGATACCCTTTGTCTGAGGCCGTGACGCTGCCGCGCTCCCCGAGCGTAACCGTCAGAATTCTGCAGCCAAACTCCTTCCTCCTCTTTGCCAACTCAGACTGGGTGAGTCTCCACCCAAGATCACGGGCGAACTCTTCCGAGGCAACAATATAGTCGCAGTCCGCCGCGACCTTCAGCATGCCAGGCCGGAGGCGCCCTGCGTCCAGCATGACGGGAACACCATTATCCTTCGCCAGGGCCGCGGCATGGATAGAGGCCTCGACCATCAGTCCGTCAAGGAGGAGGAGATCGGCGCCGGCAAGAAACCCGGCATCCAGTTCTGTCTTTCTCAACTCCCTGCCGGAAGGCCTCTTCCAGAATATAGTCCTCGTCCCGCTGCCCTTTTCGACAGAGATGAATGCTACCTGGGATCTACTGCCTCTTCTCCTTGTCAGCCTCGCGTCAATGCCTTCATCCACAAGGGACCGCTCAATCTTGTCCCCGGCATCATCATCTCCCACAACTCCATAAAACCTCCCTGGAATACCCAGGCGCGCCAGCGTGACCAGGGCGGTGGCAACCGGCCCGCCTCCCTGCTGGCTCCATTCGAGGACTTCCTTCTTCGTGTTCGGCCGGGGATATGCGTCAACAACCGCAAGGTAATCCAGTGAGCACTGTCCGATGCCGGTGACGATCATGGATAATTATACAAATTCCGGAAGGAGACAAACCAATGGTATACTCAGTTAGACCACAGCCTGCCGGGCAGCGGCCATGTCAGACGGACTTTTTCCGGAGGCCTTCGGCACGCCTCGCGGGTGCCGGGAATGGACTCTGCTCTGCACCTGCTTTGATGTCGGGGATCTCCGGATAAATGGGCTGTGCGAAATTCAGCAAACAGGAGGTTTGTTATGCCAAAGGTAGTCGTTCTGCTTGCGGAAGGGTTTGAGGAAGTAGAGGCTGTAGCGATTGTGGATGTCCTGCGCAGGGCTGAAATAGAGGTTACGCTTGCGGGACTGCATGAAGGTCCTGTAACGAGCGCGAGGAAGATCAGGGTGCTTCCGGATGTCGTCATCGATGAGATAAGCACCGACCGGTTCGACATGATTATACTGCCGGGAGGCCAGCCCGGGTCGGATAATCTTAACAACGATGCACGGGTCCGCTCGCTTGTCAGGGAGTTCCACTCGAAAGGCAAGCTCACAGCCGCTATCTGCGCGGCGCCATATGTTTTAGCGAATGCGGGCATACTCGATGGCAAGCGTGTCACCTCATATCCCACTTACAGGGACAGGCTGGGGAATGTGACATATGAAGAGCAGACCGTTGTTGAAGATGGCAATGTGATTACCAGCAGAGGGCCCGGAACAGCCTTGTGTTTTGGTCTGTCCATCGTCGCGAGGCTCGCCGGAAGAGAAAAGGCCAACCAGATAAGACAGGCAATGCTGCTCGAAGAAATCTGCAATTGAAGGAGACGAATCGCTCACAGAAAGATACGTTTTGCGAAGTCCGGACGTTCCGAAGTTTCCACGGGAAATGAGCATGCCCTATGATTTAAACGTGATGCGGCATGCACCTGCAAAGTCTTAAAAAAGGAGCGGCGTGAAAACTCGCACTTTCTGTCTCAACTCAGAGTTCATGTTTCCCCTCCTTAACCCGTCAGTTGCATAAAAAGAAGGGCAGATATGAAAATGGCAACATTAGGGTTTAGTTTGCCTCATATATTATTGCAGATCAGGGCCTCACTTGCCATCCCGGGACTAGAAGCTGACGCCGCCGCTCACCGTAACCTGGCGAGACCTCCGTTTCGTCTCCGGTCTCATAGGGGTTTCCCGTGATTCTGCTTCTGAAATCGAGCCATTTTGCCTTGCTTTCAGCTTGCGAACCAGCGCCTTCTCAGCATATGCATACAAGAGAATTGCCTGCGCAGCTGTCGCATGGACTCCCCAGTGGGCCACTGTTCGGCGCACCTGATCCTCAGCGGCAATTTCCTCGCCGAGATACGCAATCGCCACAGCCTTCCTTACGCCTAAATCACCCGCCACCACGCGTGAACGTCCCAGGCAGCGCACCAGAATCCATTCGGCACTCCATGTGCCAATACCGCGGAGAGAGACCAGGGTCTTTATGGCCTCCGAATCTTCCATCGCCGCCAAGTCCTCCTGGGTCAGTCTACCGCCGGCTAGTGCCTCTGACACAGCCAGGAGCGACTCCGCTTTGCGGGCAGAAAACTGAAGCGCGCGCAGGTCCTGCATCCGCGCGGCTGCCACGACAACCGGACGAAGTGAGTATACGAAGTCTTCTCCTACGCTCAGTTTCTCGCCATAAGCTTCTGCCAGTCTCCGGCGCAGAACCGTAGCCCATTTCAGGTTGATCTGCTGGGCGCTGATGGCCCTCAGAAGGCCATAGAAAAGATCGAATTGACGCACCTGCCGAATTCCTGGGAACCTCCTGTTGAGTGTAGAAAGCACAGGGTCCTTTCTCAGCAGAGTACTGAACCCCCGTCCAGGAGAAATGAAGCTGATCTTCGCAGCCTCCAGCACCGTAGTCAGGTCCTCGGTATCCGCGAGCACCTCCA
>DATHCU010000392.1:0-3633 GCA_035319385.1 Thermodesulfovibrionales bacterium | reverse complement strand
CGGTGGTCCCTTGATCGGAGCAATCGGTTTTGGAACAGGTCTGCCCCCACCTGCCGTTTACAGCCGCCACCAATGTAGCAAGGTCATTCTGAAACCGGCTTTCGTTGATAGCGATTCTGGATTCCAGTACGACCGGTCCATAGGGTTGCGCCGCTCTCCCTTGCTTGGTGTCTCTGACCCGCAGGACTATAAGAGGGAGGTCTTTCTTCCATTTGTCGGATGGGGTGCCGAAACCGCCCTCGTCAAGAGGCATTGCATAGCGCATTACCCAAACAAGCTCATCAGCGTGTTCGTCCAATCCCGTCCTTATCGCGGAGAGATTATCCGGCACAGATGGGATAGGCTCGGTAAAGATATCTGAACTCTCTACCGCTATTTTGTTAAGGGACATCCTGACCGCCGCATCCATGAACTGGTCCGGAGTAATGATGAAATATCGTTCCTGGTCAAATGCCGCACCGGACTGTTGCCGGACAACAATATCATTATTGCTGTTGCTCAGACTTGCCAGAAGTTGTATGCGGTTTGTATTCAGGGGCACTTGAGTGAAGAAAGTGCCGAGCAGCGCTGGAAAGTTGGTCGCAATATATTGGTATGTGGGATTGGTTGTGTCAAAACCGCCTTCACGGGTAAAAAGATAAGTCTGCAGTCCGAAATAGGCTGCCCGCGGAGGCATAAGACCAATGATCACGATTGCTTCACGCGGGTCGAGGCGAAAGCTTGCATTATAGCCCTTTGCGATCTTGCCAAACGCAAGCTTGGTTGCGGGATCCACAAATTCTTCCGGCCAGGACGGCACTGCAAACATAATATAAGGCGCTGCAGGGTTGTTGCCGTAGCAGCTTTTCATTGTCTCATAGGAATATGAACAGTCGTCCTGAGTGTATAATTTGAAATAGCCCCGCTTGACCTCAAAGCCTTGTGCAGTAAGATCAGCTGTAAGACGCTGAGCATCTTCCTCTATGAAGTGCGGCGCCTTGTTTTTGGGATGACTCGAATTGCTATCGTCTGATGAACATCCGCAAAAGAGGAAAAAAGCACTGCAAAGAAGAAGGGACAAGAAAACTGTCGTACGGGTTGTCATATGCTAACCTCCGTTATCCGTTCTCTTAGAATGCAAGTAATTATAGCAAGAAAATTTCAGATTTTCATAAAAAAATGCGCAGCGGAATTGATGTCTGAAACTGGCCGGTCCCGAAAGCTTTCGGGACAGAAAGCCTTGAAAACGACTGGGTTCCCGCCCTCGCGGGAATGTCGACTCCTTCTGAAAATAGAAATTTAGGACGGACTCTAATTATCGCGGAGTTTCAACATGGCCTTTTGAGCTCTTATCAGGCGCTGATGAAAGGTGTTACAAATGCCGGGGGAAGTCCATACGCAAAGGCCTCTTCAGGAGATGTTCTTCCTCCTCACTCTTCGCTGAACAGTTCCATCCCAAGCATTAGCTGACGCAACAACTCCGAAGCAAGACCACAGAGGGAACAACCTGGTCTTCCGGAATCAGAATAAGTCTCTGTGGAGATGGCGCGCATCTCCACAGAGGGGAAAACGAACGACCTTGAAATCCGGAGGAGTTGAACCTATTTGCCCTCGACTCTGTTCAGGGCATCGAGAAGTTCAGTCTTGAAAGGCTCACAGTATTTGCCCGTCATGCAAGTATCGGCGTCGGCCGCATGAAGAATCAGCGTCTGTTCTTTGTCATTCTTTGCGGTCCTCACAATCCACGATATCTTCCCCGTGTCATAATTGAAGCTTAGGGACACATTCTTCTTGCGGATGTCCGGGTACAAAGTGACCAATTTGCTTTGCAAAGAAGGTAGTATTCGGGACTTGGCAGCAGAAGGTTGCTGTTCAGGCGAAGACCGAAGACGGGAAGACGATAAATTTCGCGCCTGCCGGTAAATCAAAAGGCCCAAAAAAGGGAGCTCAGTACAGAGTTGTATGGCAATCCGACCCTGCGGTCAGTTTCTATCCCGCTACAAGCGAAGACGGCAAAACGGACATATTGTTTGACCAGGTGGGCACAAACAATAGAATAAAGATCCGGGCCGAGATCCAGCAGTTTGTGGGCGGCGGGGTTTATAAGACAATCGGTGAGGCTGAACAGAAAGAGGTCTCAGTCGTGCCTCCCAAATTCAAGTGGGCCTTCGAACCGGAAAAAGGCAAAGGAAGAGTCGGCCGGGAGGTGAAGGTCACCATCACAACAGATCCCAGGATCAAGGATGAATTGATCAATTATGAGTGGTCTTATCCTGAATCGTCAAACCGCATGGAGTATGAGAAGAACGCCCGCGTGATCGGATTTGTGCCCAAAGACGGAAAGCCCTTCAAACTTCTCGTAGCGCCGAAGACTGCGGCCAACAGGGACCCTGTAGGTGGAGGTCTTCTGGAAGAATACCAGGTCGCTCCCTATACAGTGACAATCACCGAACCTCACTATGCCGCGTCAAGACCGAGGATCTGGAAGTGCGATACCCAGCTCGGAGGCGCGCAGAAATGTGGTATTGTCGAGGTAAGCGACCAGTTGGCGGTCCATCACAATATCTATGTGGAAGCCTTGATTTCTCCGGAACTGCCGAAGGGTGATCTGCGCTACAGGTGGACAGTTCAGCCTTCCGGTTCCTGCGGACTGCCGGGATCAGGAGACCAACTGACGATGAATTGCAGTGACACAGGAACATTTAATGTCAGCGTCGAAATAAAAGACGCAAACGGAGTTCTCCTGGGCTCTGCTTCGAGGAGCGTCAGCATCACCATCTCGGAAAAGACACTGAAGGAATCGGAAAAGAAGATTAAGGAGACGGAGAAAGCGCGGAATGACATTGCCAGGGCGCTCGAACTCCTCCATCAGGGGAAGATCGATGAAGCTATTGAGTTGGCTGAAGAGGCCTCCAGGGCAGATCCGAAATCACCGCCCCTCCGGCAGTTCGCACAGGAGGCAAAAAAGCTCGGGTGGGACGCGGTTTATGAAAGGGACTTCGAACCAGGGTTGAACCTGCTTAAGACGGCAGCCAAACTCAGTCCCGATGATATGGACGCGAAAGAGAAATTCGAAAAGGCGACAAGATTCAAGAAGATCTGGCCGCAGGTTGAGCGGAAAGCGGAGGAGTTCGCCAATCTCATTGCAGAAAAGAAAGTGGTTACCGCTTACAAGAAGATACTCGAAATACAGGACCTGCAGCATGACATGCCGGGCACCATGGCAAACAAGTTTTCTCAAAACATTATGAACACCTGGCACAAGGCCAATGAAGAATATAATCAGTTCATTCAGGAGGCGCTGAAGCGGCACACGGAATATTTTAATGCGATGGATTGGGACGGGATGCTGGCCCATGCCCAGGATGTTCTGAAGCGGGAGCACACAGAAGCGGAGAAGAAGAACTGGGAGAGCAATGTGAGTTTTGCAAAGCAGAAGATCTCCGAGAGGAACCAGGCTTGTCAGTATTATCAGAGCGTCAAGTCGATATTCGAAAAGGGAGATCAGACTCAGGCATACGGAATGTTGGGCGAACTCAATACCAAGCCCCAGTACTTCATGAAGAGCGATCCGAGGAGACAGCAGATACTTGACCTTATCGCAGCCCTGGAAAAAATGGCACAAGATAATGTCTGCCAAAGATTACGCTATGA
>DATHCU010000391.1:0-2133 GCA_035319385.1 Thermodesulfovibrionales bacterium | reverse complement strand
CGAAATTCATTAATGTCTCGACAGATGAAGTATACGGCGATCTCGGGGCGACAGGGCAGTTCATCGAGACAACGCCTCTGAATCCGAGTTCTCCGTACTCTGTCAGCAAGGCGTCGGCGGATATGCTTGGAAGGGCCTATTTCAGGACATACGGATTGCCGGTTGTTACGGTGCGGCCATCCAATAACTATGGTCCGTGGCAATACCCTGAGAAGCTCATTCCCGTTGTGGTTCTTAAGGCCCTTAATGATGAGAAAGTGCCGGTCTATGCGAGGGGCGAAAATATCCGGGAATGGTTGTATGTAGAGGATTGCACCAGGGCTGTTTTTGAGATCCTCGATTGGGGTACCCCCGGAGATATTTACAATATCGGGAGCGGGCAGGAAAGAAAGAATATAGATGTCGTGAAAGCCATTCTGGAGATACTCGGAAAATCCGAAGACCTCATAGAATTTGTCAAAGACAGACCCGGGCACGATTTCAGGTATTCGCTCAATGCGTCTAAGATCAGGGACAATCTCGGTTGGCAGGCAAAGATCCGCTTCGAAGAGGGGATTGAAAAGACGGTGAAATGGTATGCGGAGAACATAGAATGGACAAGAAGGAAATTAAAGGGATAGAACAGGCAGAGCACAGTCACAGACGACAATACGGCAGGGAACATCAGCTTTCTTGTCACCGTTATTGGTCTTTGAGTTACGGCCTGAATGTATACTTGTACCCTGGTTCTGTTTTTGTGTGATCTGAATGCTCAATGACAAGATCTTCAGAGAGTACGACATAAGGGGGATAGCAGGGAAGGACCTCGACGGCGATTTTTCATTCCTTCTCGGGAAGGCGTTCGCGGAATACATGAAAAGGACGATTCCCGGCGCCCGCAAGGTCAGCATCGGCAGGGACGGCAGATTGAGTTCCGAAACGCTGGCCTCCAATCTGATCCGGGGTATTATATCTTCGGGCATAAATGTTGTCGATATCGGGCTCTGTCCCACACCGCTCCAGTATTTTTCCATTTATCATCTGGAACTTGACGGCGGCATCATGGTCACGGGGAGCCACAACCCTTCTGACTATAACGGTTTCAAACTGAGCATCGGCAGGGAGACCATTTTTGGAGAGAAGATCCAGCAGTTGAAGGAGATCATGAAGGAGAGCAAATGGTCGGAATCTGCGGAGAAGGGACGAGTTGAGGGCTATGACATCATTGCCGCATACACATCATTTATGAAAGACCGCTTTTCCTATCTGAACGGGGAGCAATACAGAGAACTGAGTGTTGTTGTTGATGCAGGGAACGGGACCGGCGGAATTGTGGCGCCAGGAATTCTGGAAGCTATGGGATGCTCCGTGCTTCCGCTTTATTGTGAACCCGATGGCAGGTTTCCTAACCACCATCCGGACCCGACCGTTGTGGATTACATCCAGGATCTCATAAAGACGACAAAAGAGAGCAAGTCTGATCTTGGCATAGGCTATGACGGGGATGCTGACCGGATCGGCATCGTTGACAGTTCAGGGGACATCGTATGGGGAGACCAGATCATGATAATCCTCTCCAGGGACATCCTGTCCAGAAGGCCGGGAGAGGTCTTCATTGGGGACGTCAAGTGCTCGCAGGTTATGTTCGACGATATTGAAAAGCACGGCGGCCGTCCGATCATGTGGAAGACCGGACATTCCCTGGTGAAGGACAAGATGAAAGAGGAAAAGGCGGTGCTTGCGGGCGAGTTCAGCGGCCACATCTTCATAGGAGACGGCTATTTCGGATTTGACGATGCGCTCTACACCTCGTTCCGTCTTGTGGAAATCATGAAGAGGACCGGTTTCGATATAAGGGATTTGCTCTCCGGAGTGCCTCGCCTGTATCATACCCCTGAGATACGCACGGAGTGCGCCGAGGAGCAAAAAAGAGGGTTGGTCGATGGGCTGGTGGCCAGATGCAAAGAATACTATCGGACAGGCGGCGGACCATTGCCGATCAGAAAGATATACGATATCGACGGGGCGAGGATAGTATTCGACGAAGGCTGGGGTCTCGTGAGATCGAGCAATACCCAGCCGGTCATCGTCATGCGCTTCGAGGCCGAAGACGAAGAATCTCTCAGACAATACAGACAGTTTCTCGAGAGTGAA
>DATHCU010000390.1:0-2963 GCA_035319385.1 Thermodesulfovibrionales bacterium | reverse complement strand
CTTGAGTTTGAGTGACCCATAATAAGTTTAGTTAGTAAATCTGATGCCCGTATAAAACAAATACTTCAAAGCACCGAATAGCAAAGCATATGGCCGATTTCTCAAGTAAGAATCACGGTAACCTTGAGGATGCCGAAGACGAAGCGGAGGTCTCAGCTGCGGACTTATCACTGATGTTGAAGTCACACCAAGGTTTGAACGGTACGAGAATTGCTCTTCTTGCGGACCTCCGTACCGGAAGATCGCAGTCTCTGCGTAAATATCTTGCGAAGATCTCCCATCAGAACTCTGTATTCGCTTTGTCCGCCAAAGAGATACAATTTTTATCCATGTTGTGGTAATATCATTACCAGCAAAAATACGGATTCCAATAATCAGGAGGAAGAAATGATAAGAAGACACCTAAACCTTAACTACTCTTTATTGATACTTTTCACATTGCTGTTTGCCATTACTCTTGTCCAGGGATGCAAGTCCGTCTCAACCCCGGTCCAGGAGGTTGAAAAGAAACCGGTTGTCAGTGAGCCCGCTGCAAAGAAGTCCGTTGTGAAAGTCTCTCCGGTTGTTAACGAGACCGAATTTGACAACGCAGAGTACTCTTCACTTTCGGTACTCAAAGGCAAGGTAAAACTGTCTCATGGAATTTTCAGGACAAAGGCTGCAAAAGGTTCCCGCTCCGAGACGATCGTGGCCCTTACTCATCATATCGCATCGGGCAAGGTTGACAATAAAGAAGGATCAGCTGTGGTTCTCGTTACGACTACCGGCGGGAAAGGATTTTATTACGACCTGGCCTTCGTGACGAAGGAAAAGGGCAAGCTGCATAATGTGGCCACAACGCCTGTTGGTGAGCAGGTAATTATCAAATCACTCTCAATTGACAAGGGACAGATACTCATCCATATGCTAAAGCACAAGAAAAAGGACCCGATCTGCTGTCCGACCCAGGATGTGATGCAGAGGTATGAGTTAAAGGGCGGCAAGCTGGCCCTTGTTTCAGTCAAGTAATTAGTCCGGACTCCGCCGCGCTGCCGGCTATTCATAAAGCTTGTGCATCAGCCAGGCCATGTTGTCCGCGAGGTCTCTGAGGGTGGACAGACCTTCCCTGTCATTCTGTATATCTCCCGGATCTCTTCCGACGGCAAGGTTCCAATAGGACGAACCGGGTATAATCATATGGTTTATCCCGAAGAAATAGTTGATGCTTGAGTAAACATCCGTTCCCCCCGCCCGCCGTACGGCTACGACCGCAGCCCCGACCTTCCTCCGGAGGAGGTAGTCATTGGCGATTGCAACCAGTCCCGCCCGGTCGATGAGAGCTTTCGTCTCAGTCGACACATTGGCGAAATAGGTCGGTGATCCTATGATGATGCCGTCTGCTTCCACCATCTTCTCCATAAACATATTGAACGCATCTTCCTGTATGCACCTCTTGTTCTTCTTTTCAAAACACTTGTAGCATGCCCTGCAACCTTTGATATCCGACCCGCCGAGTTTCACAAGCTCGGTCTTAATGCCTTCCTTATTCAGGACTTCAAAGACTGTTTGAATCGCCTGGTAAGTATTGCCCTTCTCTCTTGGACTGCCGTTGAATGCAAGGACTTTCATCCATACCCCCTTCAAAAACCGTTAATAGCTCAACCCGACTACTCTGATGACTTCATCGACCGTGGTTATCCCCTGCAGGAGTTTCTTTATCGCGTTTTCCCTCAGGGTATTCATTCCCTCCGCCCGGGCCGACTTCTTTATCGTCTCCAGAGCGGCCTTTTCATGAACCGCTTCGCGAATTTTTTCGCTCACATCCATAACCTCGAAGATGCCAGTTCGCCCAAGATAACCAGTGCTTCTGCATTCCTCGCATCCCCTTCCTATCGACACCTTGTAATTTTTCACCTTTTCATAGTCAAGCCTCAGAATAAAACATTCATCTTTGGTCAGATTATACTCTTCTTTGCAGTGAACGCAGACCGTCCTTACCAGTCTTTGGGCAATGACGCCAATAAGCGTTGCATTGATCAGGAAGGGCTGGACACCCAGGTCCATGAGACGCGTGATCGAACCTGAGGCATCATTAGTGTGGAGAGTCGACAGCACCAGATGTCCGGTAAGCGCTGCCTGTATTGCGTTTTCTGCGGTTTCGAGGTCCCGAATCTCCCCTACCATAATAATATCGGGGTCCTGCCTTAACAGAGTCCTCAGACAGTTCGCGAATGTAAGGTCTATGAGCGGATGCACCGCGGTCTGGTTGAATCCTTCATATACCATTTCGATCGGGTCTTCTATTGTGGAGACATTCACCTCGGAAGTAGATAGCAGCTTAAGAAGGGAATAGAGGGTCGTCGTCTTGCCGCTTCCCGTCGGCCCGGTCGAAAGGATTATGCCATTCGTGTGCGTTATAAAAGACTTGACGAGCTGCATTTCCTTGGGAAAGAACCCTATGTCCTCAATGTCTTTCATAAGGATGTCCGGGTCAAAAATTCTGATTACGACCTTTTCCCCGAAGGCAACCGGCAGGGTAGATATCCTCAGTTCGACCTCTTTTCCGCCATGCTCCGTCTTGATCCGTCCATCCTGAGGCCTTCTCTTCTCTGCTATATCCATCCTGGCAAGCATCTTTATTCTTGAAGTGATAGGCGCGTGCACCGCCTTTGGTATCTTGTGGATGTTGTGCAATATGCCGTCGATACGGAATCTCACAAGGCTGAAATCCCTCTTGGGCTCTATGTGGATATCGGAAGCCCTGCTCGAATACGCATAGTGCAGGAGATACTCCACAGCGTTGACGATATGCTGATCAGTAGCGTCCAGATCGCTTATTGACTTGAGACTTACATACTGTTCAAGGTTCGTAAGGTCAGTCCTCGATCCGATCTCCTTGTCCGCTGAGGTTATGGCGGATTTGAAGCCAAAGAACTCAGTAATTATCTTCATGATATCCGCCTTTGTGGTCACCACAATATCAA
>DATHCU010000389.1:0-4887 GCA_035319385.1 Thermodesulfovibrionales bacterium | reverse complement strand
TTGAGAAAGTTTTCCCATAAGGCGGGTTCGTTGCCCTTCATATGCGGAAGGAAGTCGAGATGAAAGTGAAAGGACTTTGTGCGCAGACCTCTCTCAGTCAGAAGAGCCTGCATAATGCCGAGATTGATATTCGGCATATTTGCGAACCACCTGGAGATAAACCTTGTATAGGGCATTGATACGAAGATGAAATCCATAACGGTCTATTATAACCTCAGCATCTCCACCTTGCAATGCAAGGGGTTCACATGGGGATGCTGATTTAACTCCTGTTATTGCTTTATAATTTCAGAAAGTACGATGAAAGACAAGAACAAAGACAAAAGAGGATACAACCAGCCGCGCAGGCTCAACTTCCCCGGGGAGATTAGTGTTTATCCCTGGCTGTCGATGCTTGTCGATGCCTATTACCTGATAGATAAGGGGATTGCGGAGGCCCTCAGTCTGGAGTTAAAGAAGGGGCGAAAACTGGCGTGCGCAAAGGGTTGTTCGAGCTGCTGCAAGACTCACCAGACCATTCCTGTCTATCCGCTGGAACTGGTAGGCCTGTCGTGGTACGTGACAGAAAAACTGCAGGGACCCGCTCGCGAAAGACTGAAAAAGCAGCTGCGCGACTACAGGGAACTCGACGCCTGTCCTTTTCTGATTGAGGGCGCATGTTCAGTGCACGCGATGAGACCGGCGGCATGCAGGCAGTTCAATGTCTTTGGGAGCCCGTGTGCGGAAGGAGAGGATCCCTATTACACCCGCAGGGAAGATGTCATGGTCCCTATCAGGAAATACGTGGACCGCGCCTTTTTCATCGAACTCCCCTTTTATGGTGTTAATGACGAAGCGGAGAGATGGAAGATGATCGAGACTGGCTATGTGCACAATGTCGTTAGGCTGCTTCAGAACTGCAACTGGAAGAGCCTCGCCGAAAAGATGGAAGAGTTCGAGGGGAAGACGCTCACCTGATTATATCGTAACCGGGTCCACATCCACCCTGATCTTCACGTCTTTGATATTTGTGAACGCGGCAATGAATCTCCCGGCAGCCGCATGCAAACTCCCGCGAACTGAGGATTTTAGCAATATTCTGAATTCGTTCTTCCCGCTCGTGGTTATCGAAGCCTGCGGTCCGAGAACCCGGACGTCTTCAGGTACCTTTTCACAAATACCGGAGAGTTCTTTCGAAAGGTTCTTTTCACTGATGCACCTGATCAGCATAAGCCTCGAATAGGGCGGATAATCCAGTTCCAGCCGCCTCTTGTTTTCCTCTTTTACAAAAGAAAGATAGTCGTAGCGCCTCAGATGCTGATAGAGATAATGCTGCGGCATTCTTGTCTGGATGAACAGCTCGCCGTCATTCTTAATCGTACCTGCCACAGAGGTTATTTCCTGATAAGCCTTTTCAGGAGCCCTGAAATCAGGCACGTTCAGAAGGATGTCGGGATTCAGTACAGCCGCCATTGAGAACCCTTTAGAGAGAGCGAGTCTCTTGGACATTAATTTCGTGCCTACGACAATTCTGCTGTCCAAGCCCAAAGCATCAGTGAGAGCTTTCTTGAGGGCGGATTTCTTTGCGGTAATGTCACTGTCTATCCTGACTGTGCCTGTGCCGAGAAGTTCTTCCAGATCCTCCTGTATCCGTTGTGTACCCGCCCCTGTCATCCTTATATTATGGCCCTTGCATCTGGTGCAGCGTGCGGGCGGAGATATGGTATAGCCGCAGTAGTGGCATTTTAGTGAAAGCTCCTTCTTATGGAAGATTAGCGGGATTCTGCAACTGGGACATTCCTCGACATGGTCACAATCGTCGCACCTCAGCATGGTGGAATAACCCCTCCGGTTGATTACGAAGGAGATCCTGCTGTGACTGCGGATGTATCTCTCTGCCTTGTCCACTATAGTCTTTGCGAGATAGGGTCTTGATTTCCTCTCATAGCGCATATCAACAATCTTCACCTTTGGCCTGCCTACGGGGGCTTGAGGTGTAATCAGATTGTATTTCCCCTTCTCACAATTGTGAACGGACTCCATGGAAGGGCAGGGGGAAGAAAGCAGGACGGGTATCTTTTCTATGAAACCTCTCATGACGGCTACATCCCTCGCATTGTAATAGGGTGTCTTCTCTTCTTTGTAGCAGCTGCTGTGCTCATTCAGCACAGCTATCATCGAGACCTTCTTCATCAAAGTAAAAACCGTTGATCTGGTGCCAAGCACAATGTCAGACCTGCCTGAACTGATACGGCTCAACACCTCTGACCGTGTTCCTCTGCTCAGTTCATTGTGAAAAAGACTAACCCTGTCTCCGAATCTTCGTGTAAAGGCGGGGAAAAGCCCCTCGGCCAGGGTCACCTCGGGCGCCAGGATAATGACATTTCGGATATCCCTGAGCACTGTTGCCAGGAATGAATGCTCATAGTCTGATGACGGGGCATACAGCAGAGTTGTTCTATACCCTCCTTCACTCATTGATTTAATGAAACCCGCAGCGGCGGTATCGGGCGGATCGAGCTGTTTCAGCTGATAATCTGCGGATGATTCGCAGTGGGCTGAAGAAGCGACCCCCCTCCGAGGTCGTGGCTTGTTAAAAATCTCTGCGGGCAGCATCGTTTTTAGCACAAGTCCCCGTTCGGCCATATAGTAATCGGACATCCAGTTCATGAGGGTTAACATGGAGACAGTCAGCAGCGGAGCGTCACAGATAATCCCATGCAGATCTTTAATGTCGCCTGTGGGGACAGCCGGCGACCTTCCGAGCACTATCCCCTTTGCCAGCCTTCTCTTCAGGGGCGCGCTGACCAGCATTCCCGGGGTCAAAGTGCTCGCCATCGACGTTCCGCATCTGTAAGTCAGCGGCCCTATGTTTAAGGGAAAGACGACGTCGAAGTATTCCATAGAAGATTCTATCACATTGTGAACAGTCTTATCTTTGTGTCATAATTTATCAATGTGGCTTAAGAAAGTGCTGCTCCTTCTGAGCTTAGTATCCTTCTCTGCGTGTGCAATGCAGCAGATTAATCCCCCGGAAGCCAGGTTGCTCCCGCAGGAAGCCTATTACAACTTCCTTGTCGGCTATAACGCGGAGAAAGACGGAAGATGGGAAGATGCCATCGGAGCTTATCGGAAAGCCCTCGAATATGATCCTTCATCGCCATACCTGAAGACTGAGATAAGTTCTATGCTTCTTAGGTTGGGAAAGGTTAGCGAGGCGCTTTCATCTGCCGAGGAAATTGTGAGGTCCAGCCCCGAATATGTTCCCGCGCTTATGCTCGTGGGCGAACTGTACAATGGGCAGAAGAAGACCGATGATGCGATTCAGATCTATAAGAAAGTTATCTCGCTCGAACCGGACAACCAGGGAGCTGCCCTTTTCCTGGGTCTTCTGTACGCTTCAAAGAAAGAGTACGATGATGCAAGAGCTGTTCTCAGCGGTCTTGTCGAGAAATACCCGGATAATATCATGGGACTTTACTATCTGGGTTCCCTGCTTATGGAAAAGGGGGATGTGGACGAGGCTGCCAAGTATTTCCAGTTGACTCTCGACCAGCGACCGAATTTCGATCCAGCTTATTATAACCTGGGGATTATCTCGGAACAGAAAGGCAACACAAAGGAGGCGATTGATTACTACAATAAGGCTATTGCCATCAACCCTCACAATCTTCAGGCAAGGGAGAGACTGGGACAAGTCTATTTTAAGCAGAAAGACACGGGCAAGGCGATAGAACAATACAAAGAGATAAGCACCCTGGCTCCGGTCAATATCGATGTCCATATGAACCTCGGGATACTCTATTTCGATAATGGACAATACGTCAAGGCGGTTGAGGAGTTCAGACTCGTGCTTGAATCAAGGCCGGACAATGTGTCGATGAGATACTATCTGGCTGTTGCCCTTGAGGAGCTGGACAGGAATGAAGAGGCGATATCTGAGTTGAAGAAAGTCATACAGATGGACCCAAAGAATGTCAGTGCCTTTCTCCAACTCGGGCTGACCTACGCTAAACTGAACAGAGATGATGATGCAATAGCTGTGTATGAGGAGATTCTCAGCTTTAGCAAAGAGAAACCCGAGGTGTATCTGTATCTCTCTGCCATCTACCTTCACAAGAGAGACTATCAAAAGGCTGAGGCTGTGCTGAGGGACGGTCTGGGCCGTTTTCCGGATGATGACGACCTGAATTTCAATCTTGCCATTGTTCTTGAAAAAACCGGCAGATTTGATGAAATGATCAAGTATCTGAATAGGACAATCGAGATTAATCCGGAGAACAGTGATGCGCTGAATTTCCTCGGATATACTTATGCTGACAAAGGCATACATCTTGAAGAGGCCCTTACTCTTATCAAGAAGGCTCTTGACCTGAAGCCTGAAAGCGGATATATAATGGACAGTCTCGGATGGACTTACTATAAGCTCGGAAGGAACAAGGATGCCCTTGACATGCTCCTTCATGCTGCGGAAAAAGTCAAAGACGATCCGGTAGTGTTGGAGCATATTGGAGATGTCTATAAAACGATGGGTATGAAAGGCAAGGCGAGGGAGTATTGGGAGAGGTCGGTCGGATCCAAAGTCAAGAGCGAGGAAGAAGGACAGAAAGAGAGAGTTGAGAAGAAGCTCATTGATCTGAAATGAGAAGCGACTCCATAACCTCCCGCCGTTCACCTCTTATTCTGCGCGCCCCTGCAAAGATAAACTGGTTCCTCCGTATCACCGGCAAAAGGGACGACGGATATCATGATATTTCAAGCGTGTTCCAGTGCGTGGACCTCTATGACAGTCTTTCCTTTACAACAGCTGAAGACATTGAGCTTGTCAGCGACCTCGATATTCCGGTTGAACAGAACACCGTGTACAGAGCCGCCTGTGCCCTCAGGAACAGGACATCTTTCCGGATG
>DATHCU010000388.1:0-2305 GCA_035319385.1 Thermodesulfovibrionales bacterium | reverse complement strand
TTCTGCGCTCGGCTAACGACATTGCAGGCAAGGTCTACGAAGAGAACTTCGATGCGGAGGACCTTGTCGATTATGCGGAGAAGTCGATCTTTGATATATCCGAGAAGAGGGTGAAGGCATCATTTTCGAGCTTGAAGAGTGTCATCAAGGACAGCTTTGAGATGATTGAACGGTTGTATGACAAGAAGGAGGCTGTAACAGGTGTCCCCTCCGGGTTTAGAGACCTTGATGATCTGACGACAGGCTTTCAGAAGGGGGACCTTATCATCGTCGGCGGAAGGCCGTCAATGGGTAAAACCGCATTTACGCTAAATGTCGCTCAGTATGTCGGCCTGGAGTTGAAGGAACCAGTGGCCATCTTCAGCCTTGAAATGTCGAAAGAGCAGCTTGCCCTGAGGATGCTATGTTCAGAGGCTATGGTAAACTCAAACAACATAAGAAAAGGGTTCATCAAGAAAGAGGACTGGCACAAACTTACCGGTGCTGCCGGCAATCTGACCGGAGCCCCGATCTTCATTGATGACTCTTCCGCCATAACCGCCCTTGAACTGAGGGCCAAGGCCAGACGTTTGAAGATGGAACACGGACTCAGTCTGGTCGTGGTCGACTATCTGCAATTGATGAGAGGTAAGGGGAGCTTTGAAAGGCGCGAGCAGGAGATATCCGACATATCGCGTTCACTTAAAGCGCTGGCAAAAGAGCTGAGTGTGCCTGTCATAGCGGTCAGCCAGCTAAACAGGAGTGTTGAATCGAGGAAGCCTCCGAGGCCCATGCTGGCCGATTTGAGGGAATCGGGCGCGATTGAACAGGATGCTGACGTTATACTCTTCCTTTACAGAGATGAAGTCTACAATAAAGACAACCCTGCTGTTAAAGGGAAGGCTGAAGTGGATATAGCCAAACAGAGAAACGGTCCGGCGGGCGTTGCTGTGCAGCTCTCGTACCTTTCTCACTGTACGAGATTCGTGAATCAGTCGGACAGGGAGTTTCAGAGCTACGACGAGGACACGTTTTGAAAAGAGCTCCGGCAGTGGCGGGACAGTTTTATCATGGTACAGCCTCAAAGCTGACAGCCCAGGTGGAGCAGTATGTCAACAAGAATACGAAGAGAGAAAAGGCGATCGGGGTGGTTTCTCCTCACGCTGGACTTGTCTATTCCGGCCCTGTTGCCGGGGCTGTCTTCTCCGCGATCGAGTTCCCTGAGACGTTTGTGCTTCTTGGTCCGAACCACACGGGTCTGGGTGCCAAGATATCATTGATGGAATCAGGGCAATGGGAGATACCTACCGGAACGTTTCTGATAGACGAGGGGATATCTTTCAAGATAGCAAAGAGCGTCCCTTTTGTAGATAAGGACAGCAGGGGCCATATGTTCGAGCATTCGCTCGAGGTTCAGTTGCCTTTTATAGCCTATTTCTCGCCCAGCGTCAAGATTGTGCCGATCTCGATTCTGACGGCGAGCGTTGAGGAGTGCAGGATACTCGGAGAGGCTATTGCAGCCGCAGTGACAAGCGCCGGAAACTCCGTGGTTATCGTGGCGAGTTCCGACATGAGCCACTATCTTCCTGACAGCGTGGCGAGGGAGAAGGACGCCAGGGCCATAAGAAAGATACTTGATCTGGATCCGGAAGGTCTCTTCGGCACGGTCGTGAGCGAAAAGATATCAATGTGCGGGTATCTGCCGGTTACCACCATGCTTTTTGCTGCGAAGGCGCTCGGGGCACAGTCGGCAAAACTCATAGGATATGCGACTTCGGGGGAAGTCAGCGGCGACTATGATCGTGTTGTAGGTTATGCCGGCATAGCAGTCAGATAAAGGGCCACAGGAATTCTGCTTCCGGCGGCATTTTGTTCATCTAATTTCAGGCGACAGGCGAGTTAATGAAAAAGAAAGACGGCGACAATAGAAGGAATAAGAGATATGTTGTTGACGATCTGGGGGGCAATGTCTTTTACACCTCCGAACTTGAAGTGCTCAACCTTAGTATAGACGGCGCTGCGATAGAGACGGCAAGACGACTCGAGTTGAACCGGGAGTATACATTCAAAATCAAGTGCGATAACTCATATATTAGTCTGAGGGGGCTTGTTGTCTGGGCGATCCTAGTGTCAAAAGTTGATAAGTATACCGGCGGTGTTACGCCGGTGTACAGGGCGGGCGTAAGATTTATGGATACGCTTAATGACAAAGCCAATATGCTTATCAAGTTCATCGAAGATAATAGAATAAGGAGACTAGAGAACAGGCTCGGAGGAGTGAGATTCAATATATCCGCAGAAGGACAGATGAAGGTCGATCTGAGTC
>DATHCU010000387.1:0-17096 GCA_035319385.1 Thermodesulfovibrionales bacterium | reverse complement strand
CATTCAAGACACTGGTTCTTCAGGGGCAGACTTGTCATTGACGGCAAAGTGATGCCGCATACACTGATGGATATAATCAAGGCCCCCCTGACGGAGCACCCGAAGAACAGCATTATAGCTTTTAAAGACAACTCCAGTGCTATTCAGGGCTATGAAATAACAACTATCGTCCCCGAGACGCCTGGTCTTCCTTCACGTTATCAAGAAAAGGCCATCCTGTATCATGCAATCTTTACGGCGGAGACCCATAATTTCCCCACTGGTGTGGCGCCTTTCCCGGGAGCCGAAACAGGCACTGGTGGAAGAATACGGGATGTCCATGCAACGGGAAGGGGAAGCCTTGTTGTGGCGGGCACTGCAGCATACTGCGTAGGCAATCTGAGGATACCGGGATATGACCTCCCCTGGGAAGAGAAGTCTTTGTCGTATCCACCGAACCTTGCCGAACCTTTGCAGATCGAAATAGACGCTAGCAACGGTGCTTCGGACTACGGCAACAAGTTCGGCGAACCGGTTATTCAAGGCTTTACACGGTCTTTTGGCATGAGGCTGCCGGATGGCGAAAGAAGGGAATGGATTAAGCCGATCATGTTTACAGGCGGAGTCGGTCAGATCTACGGCGGCCATGTGGACAAAAGTGAGGCCCAACAGGGCATGCTTGTGGTCAAGATAGGAGGACCTGCTTACAGGATCGGCATAGGCGGAGGAGCAGCATCCAGCATGATACAGGGCGACAATATAGCTGAACTCGACTTCAGCGCGGTGCAGCGGGGTGATGCTGAGATGGAACAGAAGGTCAACCGGGTTATAAGGGCATGCGTGGAAATGGGCGAGAGAAATCCTATTCTGAGCATACATGACCAGGGTGCGGGCGGCAACTGCAATGTCGTGAAAGAGATCATCTATCCGGCGGGTGCAAAAATAGAGATCAGAAATATTCAGAGCGGCGACGATACCTTGTCAGTGCTCGAAATCTGGGGTGCGGAATACCAGGAGCAGGACGCCTTGCTTCTGAGGCCTGAACGCTCATCGGAATTCAACTCCCTCTGCGCCAGGGAAAAAGTTCCCTGCGCCGTCATAGGAGATATAACCGGAGATGGATACATTGTGCTGCACGATGAACAAGATGACAGCGCACCTGTGAACCTCGACCTCTCGAAGGTCCTCGGAGAGATGCCTCGAAAGACCTTCAACATGCAGCGGATTCTGCCTAAACTCGAACCTCTTAGTCTGCCGGATACTTTGACGGTGCGCGAAGCCCTCGACAGGGTACTCCGTCTAATCTCCGTAGGTTCGAAAAGATTTCTCACAAACAAGGTCGACCGGTCTGTAACGGGCCTCATCGTCAGGCAGCAGTGTGCTGGCCCCCTGCAGTTGACCGTATCCGACGTGGCCGTTATTGCCCAGAGCCATTTCGGATTGACCGGCACTGCGATTTCCATAGGAGAGCAGCCGGTAAAGGGATTGCTTAGTCCTCAGGCGATGGCACGCATGAGCGTCGGTGAGGCCCTGACGAACATTGTCTGGGCAAAATTAAGCGGACTTGATGATATCAAGTGCTCCGGCAACTGGATGTGGGCTGCGAAGCTACCAGGAGAGGGAGCGAGACTTTATGATGCGGCGTTGGCTTTGAGAGATATCCTTCTGGAACTCGGCGTGGCAATAGATGGCGGAAAGGACAGTCTCTCAATGGCCGCTAAGGTCTTCGGCCCTGCAGGGGATGCTGAAACCGTGAAATCACCGGGAGCATTAGTTATTTCTGCTTACGCGACATGCCCGGACATCACCAAGGTCATGACTCCTGACTTGAAGGATCCGGGACAAACGAGGCTGATATATATCGATCTTGGCTCGGGCAAGAACAGGCTCGGAGGTTCGGCCCTCGCACAGTGTTACGGTCAGGTCGGCGATACTTCGCCGGATATCGAAGACCCTCGGTTGTTGAAGGAAGTTTTCAATGCTGTCCAGTATTTCATAGACAAGCGGCTGATACTGTCCGGTCATGACAGGAGCGACGGCGGGTTGGCCGTCACCCTGCTGGAAATGGCATTCAGCGGGAACTGCGGACTTTCCGTTGATATCGAGCCGGACGCCACAGGCACAGGGCATATCAGTGACATATCGGTCCTGTTCTCTGAAGAACTCGGCATAATTGTCGAATATCTTCCTGAAAACGAAGACAGTATTTCTTCGTTCCTCCAGGCACATGAAATACCGTATCAAAAGATTGGCGAGACTACTAAAGAAAAGGAAATTAATATAAGGGTTGGCGGGCGCACCGTCTTGAAGGAAGATATGCATGCGCTCAGACATGAATGGGAAGAAACGAGCTACCAGCTGGACAGGCTTCAGGCAACCCCTGAATGTGCCGAGGAAGAAAGGATTGCGTGCCTTGACAGAAAAGGGCCGGACTTCAACCTGACATTCGTCCCCCGGAATACTCAGAAGGAAGTTCTCTCTTTGTTCGATAAGCCCAAAGTCGCTGTCCTTAGGGAGGAGGGAAGCAATGGCGACCGTGAAATGACTTCTGCCTTCCACCTTGCGGGCTTTGAAGTATGGGACGTTACTATGACCGACCTTATTGAGGAGCGCATCGGGCTTGACATCTTCCGGGGAATCGCATTTGTCGGCGGGTTCAGTTATGCAGATGTCCTTGATTCCGCAAAGGGATGGGCAGGCGTAACCAGGTTCCATAAGAAACTCTTCGGACAGTTCGAGCGTTTCTATGAAAGAACAGACACTTTCAGCCTCGGCGTATGTAACGGATGCCAGTTAATGGCGCTTCTGGGCTGGATCCCATGGAGAGGCATCTCGGACAGCGAACAACCGAGGTTCATACACAACAGGTCGGGTAGATTTGAATCGAGATTCTCGACCGTCCGGATCTTATCAAGCCCTTCAATAATGCTTAAGGGCATGGAGGAATCGACCCTCGGCATATGGGTGGCACATGGCGAAGGGCATCTCTATTTTCCGAATAATGATGTGATGCAGGAGGTGCTTAAGAAAAATCTTGCTCCGATCAGATATGTAGACGACGCGGGAGTATTCACCGAGAGATACCCTCTTAACCCTAATGGTTCTCCGGCAGGCATAACAGCCCTCTGCTCGCCTGACGGCAAACATCTTGCCCTAATGCCTCATCCTGAAAGGACTTTCTTGAAGTGGCAATGGGCGCATATGCCTGAAGACTGGAAGAATGAACTAGAAGCCTCCCCCTGGCTCAGGATGTTCCAGAACGCCAGAGAATGGTGCGTTAACACTTGAGTCGAATGAAAAGGCAGTCCCATGATCCGGCAAATCCGGTTCTCATCGGGACCGGGACGTTCTGATGCTTCATCTGATATCGGATATTCTGTTCACGTGATGTGGGCAAAAAAGTCGTGCCCTTAAGGAAATCTGTTGAAATCTCGACAAATAATCATCATAATTAAAGGACTGAAGCGTCCCGGGGCATGAATCATCGGGGAAGAATAATATACTATCGGGACAGATGGATATGGGAAAGAAACCTCTTGAAGACTTTATAGCAAAGCTCAGCCCTGAAGAACGTCTGAGACACAAGGCTCTCATAGATGAATGTCTTGAACGGGATCGCACCATTAATGAAAACACTGAAAAGACACTGAAGGCTGTTGAGGACTTCAAGGCGAGTCTGAGCGAGCTCAGACAGGGCATGACTCGTTTAGAAAAATGCACAGAAAGACACAGAGACGCCACCTTCAATCTTTTGTCCGACCTGGTGCCGTTGCTGGAATCCCTGCCGGGCAACAAACCCTCGCTTAACTGACAACTTTGTATCTGCCTGTAGGCTTTGACGATTAAGAATCCCTAGGTGCAGTTTCTATTCCGTATATGCGCTGGCGTCGGGACTTGGGGTTCTATGTGATATTGGCGGGACGTAGATTGTTGTTGACAAGAACATTGCAATAGTATTAAATTATAGAGTTTGTATATTTTCCGCCGGCAGGTGGCCTGCATCGGAAGTAACAATCCAGCAGAAGTGCACCAGAGGAAAAGTGTGCGCCTGTGCCGGGGATGCTGAATATTTGTGATTGATCTAAGTTCACAAAAGTAGAGGAGGAAGAAGAAATGGCAGAAAAAGGAAAGTCCAAGACCGACGTTTCAGCGAGAGTCGAGGCAAAGAACAGAGTTCAGATCTGCAGCAAATGCGGCAACAAAGTCGAGGTTATCCTGTCCGTTTCCCCTAATGGGAAAAAAAGGATGAGACGTATCTGCTGCGAGGGCTAGTTTCATAATGCCTCCCGGGCAATTATGCGCGGGAGGCATTATGGCTTAATCATCCTGCTGTTCCGAATAAGTCTTAGAAGAGCTTCGGCTCAAGATAGTCTCTGTAGGACAAACACGTGCGTTTCTTTTTGCAGTTGGCTTCACAGGCCTTTACGTATTGGATGCATTCTCTGGCCGGACACCATATCTTGTTTATGTCGGGGTCTCGCGCGATCTCTTTCTTTTCAGATTTTTTCGCCATTCGTCGATCACTTGTAGAAATTCAATAGTTTTTCCAGGAGGTTCTTTTTGTCAAAGATTTGAGAGTCCTGGGAAATCTCCTCGCGGCTCGCCGCCCTTGATCTAGTCCCGGCAACGTCCTTCACCTCCAGCTTGGACATAATGTCAGGCGAGTCTACGAACCGGGAGATCTTATTGAATTGGGTAATCCCTCCCCTGAAACCTTCATGGTGCAGCGTAAGAAAACACCTCTTTTTGGCCCTTGTGATAGCCACATAGAAGAGCCTCTGCTCTTCTTCGATCTCATCTTCGTTGTCCAGGGAGAAGGTTATCGGAAGCACACCGTCCATGAGGCCCATTATGACAACCGAATCCCACTCCAGGCCCTTGGCAGAATGTATTGTAGAGAGGACAAGGGGTTTTTCATCTTCCTTTGTCTCGGGCTCCACACCCCACACTCCGCGTTCCGGCGGCTCAACAGCCAGGTCTTCCAGTAGGTCCTCCAATGAACCGTATCTCATTGTAATCTGCCTGAGGGCCTCAAGATCGTTCATTCTCAGGTGCCAGTCGTCATAAGTGTCTTTCATGATCGGGACATAATATTCGAGAATTATCTCATACTTTTCACCGACATCGGACTTGTCCCCATACACGGTCTTAAACGCCGTAACAAGTTTCTTCAACCCCTCTGAATACGGCCGGCCACTGGAGGAGTATTTGGGCAGTATGCTGCCGACAATCTCCTCGAAAGAAGAGGAACTGACAGCCTCACCCGTGATCATTTCCGCAGTTTTAGGTCCAACCCGCTCAATTCGCATCAGAACCCTGTTCCAGGCAAGTTCGTCTTTCGGGTTAACAAGCAACTTGAGATGGGCGACGATGTCCTTAACATGGGCCGTCTCATAAAATTTGATCCCGCCGAAAGTCTGATACGGGATGTTCCTCTTGCTCAGTTCGGACTGGAGCGGCACGGAAAGATAGAGGGATCTGAACAGCACACATTGATGTCCCAGAGGCACCCCTTCGTCAAGCTGCTTCTTGATAAGATCCGCGACAACTTCCGCCTCCTCATAAGCGTCTCTGAAGAAAAGGAGCTTGGGTTTCTCGCCAATCTGTCCTTTTGCAGATACGAGACACTTTGAATACTTGTTCTTCATGCTTTCCATGACCGAATTGGCAAGATCAAGGATTGATTGCGTACTACGGTAGTTCTGTTCCAGCTTGATGATCGTGCACCCCGCAAACCTCTCCGGGAAATCCATGATATTCTCATGGGACGCGCCCCTGAATCCGTAGATGCTCTGGGCGTCATCTCCCACAACCATGATATTCCTGTGACGCTCTGCGAGAAAATATGCGATGTCCGCCTGGATCTTATTGGTGTCCTGATACTCGTCCACCATGATATATCTGTATCTATCAGTAATCCTGGCTCTGATATCATCATTGCCGAGCAGGATGCTCAGATAGACCAGGAGATCGTCGTAATCCAGATAGTTCTTATCAACTTTGTAAGAGACATATTCCGTCCGAAGCGCCTCGATGCCCGGGAGATTCTCAAGAAAGTGCGGATATTCCCGTTTGACTACCTCTCCAAGAGAAGTATTCTTGTTGATAGTCATGCTTATTATTGTGCGAAGCGTATCTTTCTTCGGAAACCGTTTCTTCCTGTCGTACAGACCCATTCTCACCGCGCACCTGTGTATTGCCTCTTCAGCGTCGCTCTCGTCAAGGACCACAAACGAGCCTGCAAAGCCTATGGCTCTGGCGTATTTCCTCAATATCCTGTAGGCAAAAGAGTGAAATGTGCCGCCGTCCACGTTCTTGCACCGGGGATCATGCTGTGATGCCCTGGAGAGCATTTCGCGCGCCGCTTTTCTCGTAAAGGTAAGAAGAAGGATGGAGTTTGGGCTCACCTTGTGTCTGATAAGATTAAGGACCCTGTACTCTATGACACGCGTTTTGCCGGAACCTGCGCCTGCAATGACCAGAACAGGCCCGTTCATCATCTCAACGGCCTTCAGTTGCGAATCATTCAGGGTACGTCTAAGATCATCCATACTTAATCTTAGAATAAAGATGGCTTAATTGTCTCTACACTGCACAGATGACCATAAATGGTTGTATCCAGCCCTGTCTGGTGCCTCGTCCAAAAGTGATGTCTGTACGTTTATAATAGGTAATTCATGAGTTGCGCGAGAAAAAGCTTGATTACGACAAAGAGGCTCCTGGACTCGACACGAAATTTGCTACGTTCGCCGGGCACCCCTGTACGGTCTCGATTTGGCATTGATCCGCGTCATTTCCCCTGGACGAACTCACATGCGACCATCCTCTCCTTGGTATCCATCATTTTCCTCTCCGGGTGCTCGCTGGTAATCCTGCCTTACGAGGTTACAAAGGGTGCTGTAAACACATGTGTATGGGCGGTAAAAGGGACTTATGAATTGACGGCTGGTGCGGCAAAGATCGTCTATACCGTCGGCAAATATACGTTTGTGGTCGTTCGGGCACCGATGGAGGCAACGCTTACCCACAAGGAAATTGAATCCATAGATGGCATGCCGGTCAAAGAAGCGATCAGACAGGGGCGGGTAAAGGATTCTCCATATTGTGTAAACGGGCGGATGTATTATCCCATGTCCTTGAAGGCTGCAGAAAGCTACGGTGAAACCGGGATAGCCTCATGGTATGGAGAAGAAACCGTGAAGAAGAACGGGGTTATGACAGCTAACGGAGAGACTTTTGACCCCAAAGGGTTCTCCGCTGCCCACAAGTATCTGCCCCTTCCCTATCACGTTCAGGTGACTAACCTGGAGAATTCCCGTTCTATCGTTGTACGCGTTAATGACAGGGGGCCTTTCCCTGACAATAGGAACCCTCTTTCACAAGACAGAATCATTGATTTGAGCATGGGGGCAGCCAAAGAGCTGGGCTTTTACAAAAAAGGGACCGCTATGGTCAAGGTTGAGGCGATACCTCTGGCGAGGGTAGACTGACTCGAACAGGAACCAGATCTTAAGGTTTCTCTTCAAAGATTTCATAAAAAGGTGTACAATTAAACAATAAATGTTTAATGAACCAAGAGGGGTTCAATGCCTGTTTATGAATTCTATTTTAAAAGTTGCACCTTATTCGACTTCTTCTGCAGGATCGTTAATACCGAAAAACGTCCGCTCTGTCCCCAGTGCGCCAAAATGACACTTCAAAGGTTTGTATCAAGATTTTCAGGCACAGCCGTTATGAGCAGGATTTTTGATACGGTAAGGATGAGATACTTTACTATCTGTAGCACCCTTTAACGCTCATATATTTGCGGGGGAGTGAACCGAAATGAAAGATGAGATAAAGATAAAATCAACGGTAGACAGAGAGTTGAGCACCAGCGCTGTCATCAACGGGAAGAAATATCTGATTCTCACCGAGGACCTTGTTCCGCAGAAGCAATTTGTCAGCACCCGGGTATATCTTGATGGAAAGATTATTTCATCAAGAAATCTCGACTGCAAGGAAGCCCTGAGTTCGGCTGACCCAACTAGAAAGATCTCTGAACTAGTAAGGGCGCAGCACCTTATGATAGTAAAGATGCTCAAGAAGGAGCAGGAGAAAAGACTGCAGACCCCTTCAAAATATCTGGACGAAGTGAAACTGCTGCTTCAGAAGAAGGCTCACAAGGAAGCATTGAATGTTCTCATCCAGGCGATGAAGAAGTATCCCGATGACCCGTTTCTCCTCTCTTACTACGGGTGTCTGGAGGCCATCATCCACAAAGACTACCAGTTCGGGATAGAAACATGTCTGCGTGCCATCGAAATGCTTAACGAGACTACTCCATTCGGTCAGGAGATATTCTATCCCTCATTCTATCTTAATCTCGGAAGGGCATACCTGGCTGCGAGAAACAAGAAGTCAGCGATGGACGCCTTTGAAAAGGGTCTTTCTTACGATAAGGAAAACAAGGATATTCTCTGGGAGATTACAAAGCTGGGTGCTCGCAAGAAACCGGCAATTCCATATCTTAAGAGGGGCAATCCAATAAACAAATACATTGGCATTCTGCTGCATAAACTCAGGGCAAGCTGACCCGTCGTTTCAAACGATTCCGCCGGTCCCTGAGGAATAAACAAGACGCCCCGGGAGACTAGAAAAATCGTCTTGCAATGAGATAAATTCCGATGATGCCGAATGCCGTGAGCAGACCGGCCATGAAGAAGAGGAGAGATCTCTTATCGATTGCTTTCTCCCAGATGTTGTAGCCGGATTTGGCTGATTTTCGCACTTGTCCGGAGCCGGAACCTGCGGACTGTTCTCCATTCTTATCATTGTCTGCCTCCTCCGAAGCCCCTCCGCCGTTTGAGCCGGCCTTCTGCGGTTTCGCAAGTATCTCGAGAAACTCGGATTTTGGAAACTCCTTATAAGCAACCTTAATGTCTTCGGCAGTCGGCTCAATCTTCTTGCCGCACTTTGGACAGACATTTTTTCCGTTCAGTTCTTTGCCGCAATCAGGACATTTCATCTTCTTGTCTTCACTCAGTCCATGGTCTCAGGATCTTGGTACACCTTTGTTGCAGTCAGACACTACCAGCATCATAAATTAAATTCTAACACATATTCTGCCCTCTCACTCAAAGCTTGCAAATCTCTTCGGATCAATCCTTCTCGCTACCGCCGAGGGCAACAGTCCAGCGAGGAGGACCGTAAGAAACAGCATAAAGGAGACCACAGACAAGTATAAAGCGGGCAGCTGGAAATGTATCTCCCACCCAAACGAAATCTTATTCACCACATAGATCATAATCAGGCTCATAATCGGGCCAAGGATGCTCCCAAGGACAATTCCCGTGAGGCCGATAATTCCGGCTGAAAGAAGGAGCGTTTGTCTTATCTGTCTCCATGTCCCGCCTATGTACCTGATAATGCTGATCTCTCTTTTTCTCTCGAATACAAGCGCAAGCAGCGTGTTCATCACTCCTATCAGGGAGACAATGATAGATATCAGCTCGATGGCGTAGGTTATAGCAAAGGTTTTATTGAAGATTCCCATGATCTTGTCCCGCAACTCCTGATTATTCATAATCTCAAGAGAGTAATCGGATGAAAGTGCGGATCTGAGGTTGTGTATGAAATCATCGGCATTCACTCCATCCTTCAGATATACGCTGATCTGAGTGGCGTCGTCCATGCCCCAATACTTCTTCAACCATTTACGGTCTATGTAAATAAAGCCCGCCGTTGTTGAGTAGCTGGAGAAGATATCGTTTATCCTGAACTTCACGTCTCCGGCCGGTGAATGCAGTTCGATTGTGTCCCCTTTCTTCAGGCCATACTTTATACTCAGATAATCCGAAATTCCGGCCACACGTTCGTCCCCCTCCATCTCCTTCAGGGTGTTTTCATATGCCTTGTCCCGGTATCTCTTGTGCAGGTATTTCCCCTTTACCTGAATGTCGGCAAAACCTGCTATAACCTTTTTGCCATGGAGTTCCAGCTGCATCCCCCTGAATCTGTCGACCCCGGCCACTTCAGGGAGATCCTTCACCTTCTCGATCACATCCGCAGACAGCGGAAAGAAACAATAATTGGCCTTGCAGGAAGCGGGCTTAATATAGACATCCGCGGTTATATTCTTGTTGATCCATCCCTTGAGGGAGTTTCTAAAGGAGAAGATGAGAGTTAGCAATGCAACGATCAGGGCACTGCTGATGGCAACGCTCATCAGTGCGACCGAATAGCGATAGATGTTTCCCTTCATGTCGCCCAGGGTGATTCTTCCGATAGCCCTGAACAGTTTCCCGGCAGGCCAGCCCATACCCTTAAGCACCACGGAGAGATAAAATGGTGAGATGAACGTAAAGCCCGCTATCAGAAGAAGAACACCAGAGTAGGCAAGGAAAGGAAATGAAAAAGGCGAGTACAGATAATCGAAACAAGCGATGCCGATGCCGGCCACGACCAAGAAGAGTCCTGCAAGTGAGAGCCACTTGTGATATCTTCTGTAACGCCCTTCAAAAGATCCCTCCCGCGAGCTCTCATTGGGCCTGATTTTGGATGCCTCGAAAGAGGGTATAAGGGAAGCGCAGAGCGAAACAAGAATTCCCAGCAGCAGGGCCGTCAGAACATCCTGCCAGCTCAACATATAATCGGATATCGATATCGAACTGTACATTGTAAGGATCGTCTTTTCAACCGCTTTCACAGAAAGATATGCTGCAAATTGGCCGAAAACGATACCGATGAGTGAGCCGATAACACCAAGAAACAATCCCTGAGCCGTGAATATGAACATTATCGTCTTCTTGCCAGCGCCGAGACCTCTGAGAATGCCTATCTCGGTCCTTCGTTTGACAACAGAGATAAAGACAGTGTTATAGAGAAGGAATACTCCGACCAGAATTGCGATCAGGCTCACGAACTGGAGGTTATATCGGAAGGATGAGACGAGGGCCTTCTGGTTCCTGAATATCAGCTCCTTTCTTTCGACGCGGAGGTTCGAGGGTAGTGTCTTTGATATAGCCTCCTCCGTATTTTCATCCAACATGAGTTCAATCCCCGAGAGATATCCGGTCTGCCCGAAATATTCCTGGAAATTTCCCAGGTCCATTATCATGGCATTTGTCAGGATGGATTTTGAGTCCAGTATTCCGGCAACCTTAATAGGGTATTGCTTGTCATATATGATGGCATTCAGGGTATCCCCCTTCTTGATGGAATGCCGAACGGCGAAATTCTTCGTCACCAGGACACTGTTGAGCTCTCGATAGAAGTGTTCCAGGTCACCGCCTTCAGATAAAGGGGAATTGAGAAAGGGACCGGCCTTGAGAACATAGATACCCCTTATATCAACTCCCTCTTTCAATGAGGGGATATAGCCATAGGTCCTTAGGAACGGCAGGCATCTGTCTTCAATTGCGCGCACATTGCTGTAGACCTGCTCCTTGAAATCCACTCCTGATATATCAAGAACCTCGTAGTTAGCATGAGGGTTGGCACCTTTAATGTCGGATTCGAAAGAAGCTACGGCCCTGTCGGACGCCACCTTGACCCCGGTAAACAAACCTATTCCGAGGGAGATGCCGAGGACAGACAAGAAGGTGAGAAACTTCTCCTCCCTGATATTCCTCAGGACAAGCATTCTGAGAAGTCTCAGCAATTTCATTCGGTGAGCATCCCGTCTCTGATTCTGACAATTCGCTGCGCATATTCGGCAATATACAATTCGTGGGTAACCAGTATGATCGTCCTTTCCGTTTCTTCCATGAAGCGCAGTATCAGGTCCATGATATCCCTTCCGGTCTCGCTGTCGAGGCTGCCGGTGGGCTCATCTGCAAGAATAATGGCCGGATCATGGACAAGTGCCCGCGCGATCGCAACCCGCTGCTGTTCTCCGCCGGACAACTGATAAGGATATTTTTCTTCTTTCCCCTTAAGGCCTGTTCTTTCTATGTACTTAGTGACGCTGTCTTCATCATCCCGTCCATTCAGAAGAAGCGGCATGGCGACATTTTCGAAGACCGTTATATTGGGAAGCAGGTTGAAGAACTGAAATACAAACCCTATGCGGGTCCTCCTGTAGCGCGTTAACTCTTCGTCACGATACCCGGTAATATCCTCCCCTGAGACAGTAATCGTTCCCCTATCAGGTCTATCCATGCCTCCGATCAGATTCAATAAGGTGGATTTTCCTGAGCCCGAACTTCCCATGACGGACACGAACTCTCCCTGCCGGACTTCGAGGTTTATTCCTTTGAGTACCGGTTGGTCTCCATAGTATTTGACAACGTTATCGAGCCTGATCATCTTCAGTACCCTGTTAGCTCAACATATGCCCTGCCTCTTGCAGAGCCATCGATCCCGCACGTGCCTTCCCAGTAATAGTTGCCGGTTGAATTCTGCGCAAGCGCCTCCTGGTCCTTGACAAGAGGGGAAACAGTCACGGCAATTCTTTCTGATGGAACCCTCACCTGCCACTTCGAGGGATAGCGCGCACCGGTCCTGGCAGATTTGTAGTGACCTAATACAGAAACAATGAAATCGTCCTTCAGAAGATGCCGGGATGAGCCGTCGGGATAGACAACGGTCCCGGAAGAATATGGATCGTCAGCACTATCTTTGCGCCTGAGAGAGTAGAGCATGATCTCCCTGCCATCATCCAATTGCAGCGCAAACCAGTCCCAGCCGGCCAGTTTCTCCCCCAACTTTTTTGTCGATATTTCCCTGTCGAACCAGCTCTTCCCCGACACTTCAAAGACCCGGCCTCCAAGAGTCAGTTTACCCTTAGTCTCCATATCCGTATAGGAAAAATAATAGGATGCCATGAGGGGTGACTCTTCAGATTTTCTGGAATAACCTTTTTCACCGTTAAGCACCACGGGTTTGGAAGCGATCAATTGAAGGTCAATCGCTTTCTCCCTGTCCGATGCCATAACGTGCATCCGTGAGATCGAGCCATCCAGTGCATTTTTGTCGATCCAGAAATGCAATCGCCCTCCCTCCGCACCCGCGAAACCATATGCTCCGGAATCGGACTTGTCCGAAAAGAAAAACTTATCGCCTTGAACATCCGTGATGGCAAAATGCGAGATGTAGATCGTATTTACTCCGAAACGGGATTTATATGCCCTTTGCTGAACGTTGACCGCGAAGAAAGTGAGTTCGTAGCCAAACTCCCTTTTATTTTCGTCATACAAATGGCCCGTGAAATACCACCACTGGACTCTGTAATCCTTGCTATAGTAAAAAGCTTCCGGCAATCGCAGTGGCCGATCTTTCGTAACATCCAGGTACTCCTGAGCGCTGACAAGAGAAGCCAGGGAGAGAACAAAGACTATCAGGAGAGCTTTCTTCATATCCTGTATTGTAACTCAGAGCGTTTCGGGCAACAAAGGCGATGCGCTATTGTGAGCGGCCGCGACTTGGCGTACAATATCTTTCATATGGATATTGATACCCTGAGAGCCGTCGGGAGACAACTTTTGCAGAAAGTTTCTTTGGTGAAGGCTTCGAAGAAGGTCATCGGCGTCGGCGCTTCAGGCGACACTACATATCAGATAGATAAGCTCGCAGAGGATATCGTCCTGGCGGGACTCGAAGGGGCGGGTGAACCTTTAACGATCGTCTCAGAGGAGTTGGGGGTACAGGACCTGAGAGGCGGAGGCAGGAAGATACTGATCGACCCCATTGACGGAAGCAGAAACGCTGTTTCCGGCATTCCCTTTTACTGCACGTCAATTGCTGTCGTGAACGGAAACACGATAGGCGATATCGAAATAGCCTATATTATCAATCTTGTCAACGGGGATGAGTTTTGGGCCGGGAAAGGGACCGGAGCTTTCCTGAACGGTGCGAAGATTACCGCGCAGGAGGATGACATCCTTTACCTGGTCTCCTACGAAGCCCAATCCCCAGGAAAGGACGTCGCCCGGATAATGCCCCTCCTTTCGGAATCTAGAAAGACGCGCTGCTTCGGCTCGACGGCCCTTGATCTCGCCTACCTCTCGGCCGGATCCGTCAGCGTTTTCGCAAACCCATCCCCTTCGAGGAGTTTTGATTTCGGAGGGGGCTGGCTGCTCGTAAAAGAGTCCGGCGGTGTCTTTACAGACATGGCAGGCAGGCCTGTCGACGACGTAGAAGTCAGCCTCAAGAAGAGCACTTCTCTGCTCGTGTCGGGCAACAAAGGACTTCACGAAAAAGCGCTGCAACTGCTGAACTGAAGATCCTGATATGTCTGTCTGCCGCAAAACACTCTCGATAGCTCGCCCCAAGAAGCCTGCTTGTTGAAAGAAGGGATAACTGCAGAGATAGAAGGAAGCGCTGTATGCGGAAGTGGATACATCCTATTGCGCTTTATCGCGGACAAGGTTCTCCATGGCCTGATCAAATTTATTCCAGAAAAGACCCGGCGATCTATTGGTCCTTGACCAAAGATCATCGTCAAACCGCAGCCAACGGCCATAATAGCCGCGCTTACTAACGGCCTCGGTGTATGCTATCGGAAGTGGATATACATTGACGTCAGTTACAACCCGTGACCCATCAGATATCTTTTTCACATAATCAATCGTAAAATATTGTATCTTCAGTGCGTCAGCTATTTTATGGACCATTTCTGCTTCGACCGGCTGAATTTCGAACAGACATTCAATGTCCTTCTTGGACTTCCATATAACATTCCACTGGTCACTGTACAGAATAAATTCAGGGAAGATAACTCCTGCTATGTACAATACGCGGTATTTTCTGTAGAGTCCTTCAGAGGTGCGCGAATCAATGAATTCAAAAGCCCTGAACCCGGCTACTTCCCCTTTGTATAAAGATAGGAACTTGGGGCTGGACTGTTTGTCTGCCATCTTGTACACAACCATGGTCTTTCCGATATCCCTGGCGTCAAACTCTGTTCGCGGGACACCTATCCCGACTTTATCCAGTAACCTGAACGAAGAAATTTCATGATACGAGTTATAAACACTTGGATGATTGATGACAACCGCACCGGATCTCGCCTTCTTCAGAGTGAGAAGCACCTCTTCTTTGGTGTCGGGTGGCAAGGGATCCTGCGAAAATACCCATACAATATCGGCGTCTTCAACTCGCTCGTTAAGAGAAGCAGAACAAATATAGCTCCGCTCATTTATCCAAAATTTCATAAACCTCCCGAACCTACCCTCTACGGGATAGTTTTCAAGCAGGCAGATGTGGATGGGCCTTCTCAGGCGATGATGCCGTCTTTCCCTCAACCACGTCAACAGACCTGCATCAAAACCTATTGATTTCGGCTGTATGCGAAGCATTAACCAGAGCCACTGGCCAGCGATACTCATAGCCCGCCAGTAGGCCTTACTGGCGGGAGAGGAACGTTTGAGAAGCTCTTGCATTTCGGTTGAGGTCTTCAAAATATCACGCGGAATACCGCATCGGTTTCTGATACTTTATCCGATTTACGCCGAAATATGGTAGATGGTATGTGTCCAAAACAAAAGATTATGGAGCACCGAGGGCAAAGCTCATTGCTCGATTTTAATGCAGGCGCGGATACCCTTGAGGGAACCAAGAACAAAGACAAAAAATATCGCTTTTCCAGCAATGTTTTTGACAGTCGACGATCTTATGTCATGATCTATAAACAACCGACATCCAAACATCCGCTTATGATGTGTTATTATTTATTGTTCCTCAAACGATGAACAGAGATAATCAGTCGAACAACGGTAGAACTAGCTGTCATCTCCGACCCGCTCCGGCACCCTCAGGTTGTGCCCTCAGTCCTGGCGGAATCGACAACATGGGGATATTGGTGCGCCGGGTCGGCATCGAAACGGGCAGGCGATGCAATCTGCGCTGTATCTACTGTTTTGCCGACAGCGGCAAACCGATTTCCGAAGAACTCACCACCCGTGAAATCCTCAGTATTATTGACCAGGCCCGCGAGGCTGGAGCCGGGATAATTCCTGTCATCGGTGGAGGCGAACCGACACTGAACAAAGACTTGCTTGACATAGTGGCCTATATCTCGGACAAGGGCATGGTTCCAGGGGTTTTTACGAATTGCGTTATGATTACGAAGCAAACAGCCCGACGACTCTTCGAACTGGGTTCTTATGTTGTCGGAAAATTGAACAGTCTTGATCATGATACCGAAGATTTTATGACGGGCGTCAAGGGAGCCTCGAAGAAGATCAAGCGGGGTATAGAGATACTGCAGGAAACAGGCTTTGCAAGCACAAATCCGTCCCGGTTATCGATGAACACCATAATATGTAAATACAACTATGATGAGATACCGCGCATTTTCCGGTGGCTGCGAGATAATGATATTATTCCTTATATGCAATTGCCTGTGATAGTCGGAAGGGCAGCGGGTAGCATCGCGGTTTCCGATGATCAGGCGAAGGATCTGTTCTATCGGATTCTGGACATCGATCGCCGGGAATACGGTTTTGACTGGATTCCAACCCCGCCTAACATAGGGTGGTCCTGTACGCAGCGTACAACGAGCTGCTATATCACTTCGACGGGCGACATTAAATTATGCAATTCCACAGACATTCGCTTCGGGAACATCCGGCATGACAGACTAAGGGACGTCCTCATTTCTTCCCGGATGCGTGCCATGAGGGACCTAAGCAAGGTCCACGGCAATTGCGCCAAATGCCCTTACCTTGGCGTGCATTGCTGTGCCGGGTGCGGCGCCAACACTTTCAATGCGACACAGGATGAATTTGCCTCTGACGACAGATGCTGGCACAAATGGCACGCGTGATACTCGGCGACATCTCCTAAATCAGCCTATAGTCTAACAGATTTGAACTGGGCGAGTATTAATCCGGAAAAAGATTAAAATAGACCTCTGTCGAGGGTTCTGTACTGAATCGCTTCCGAGACATGGTGGCTGCGGATCATCTCAGAGGAATCCAGATCTGCTATGGTGCGGGAGACTTTGAGTATCCTTGTATACGCTCTTGCCGAAAGACCGAGTTTCTGCATGGCGGCGTCAAGCAGGTTCTGGGCATCAGGATCGAGAGCGCAATATTTCTTTATATGGCGGGTCTTCATCTGTCCGTTCGAATAGATCTTCTTGTCGTTCCTGAAGCGTTCAATCTGCATCTCCCTCGCAGTCACAACCCGGTGTC
>DATHCU010000386.1:0-4990 GCA_035319385.1 Thermodesulfovibrionales bacterium | reverse complement strand
CAGCTGTAGTCGACCGTCGGCGACATATAAAAGACAGGTTCGAGCATCTCCTGCGGACTGAGCGAGAGCAAGCCCTGCCGTCTTGAAATTGATTCCAATTCCGTCCCCGGGTAGATCCTGACGCCCAACCCAAAAAATGCTGCATCCCGCGGACTGATATGTTTCTCGGCGAATTTCAGGGTCTCGTTCACGGTCTCTTCGGTCTCATTCGGGCCGCCCATCATAAAGATCCACATGCAGGGCATCTTGTGCCTCCTGATTACTTCAGCCGCCCTGTAAACGTGTCCGGCGTTGAAACCTTTGCCCAGGCCTCCTAGTACCTCATCAGACGCACTTTCAACCGTTACACCTAGACCGGAAAACCCTGCTCTTTCCATAGCTGACATAATCTCGTCATCGATGAACAGAGGATTCATTTCGAGGCTCTGCAAAGATATATGACGTCTGCATTTCGCAAGCGACTCGCATATGGATAATGCGTGACTGTAAGGCGAATTGAACACGTTATCAACAAACTCGATATGCTTAAACCCCATCGAGTCCAGATCGGAAATCGTAGTTACAACTTCTTCTGGATTGCTCAGACGGTATCTGTTACCTTCGATTTTTCGATAGGTACAGTATACGCATCCGAAATGGCATCCGAGCTTGGTTTGTATAGGTACAGTTGTCATCTTATTCCGGTAGCTCTTTACGTCAATCCAACGGTGAAAATACGGTGTCCAACAGTGATAGCTGTCTGACGGAGGAGCAGATGCATTAGTCCTGAATTCATCCTCTTCAATCCACGATATGCCCGGAAGGTATCTAATGGACAGGTTCCCTGAGATCCTTTCGAGAAGCTCCGTAAACACAGTCTCTCCATCGCCTGTAACCGCAAGGTCTGCGCCTGTATAGCGCAGCAATTCTTCGGGCATGACAGAAACAGCCGCGCCTCCGAGCACGATGACTGCCCCGGTCTTACGACGAGTGGTCTCTACAAAAGGTATAAGATCCTTCACATAGAACGACGGTGATCCCATATCATTATTATCAATATTCCGTAAGGATAGCCCCACGATGTCAGGAGTGTGTTCGTCCAACTCGCTCTCCAAGGCATTGAGAGCTCCATGCTCAAACATTAAGTCCAGGAATCTCACCCGATGTCCTGCCCTGGCGGCAGCCTCAGCAACCATGCACGCGCCAACAGGAATAACGGGCATGGGGAACTGATTGCGGTTCGTGCTCACTATGAGGACATTCATTTTAGGTTAATTATAGACGAGTTTTGTTCGATGACAAAATCGATTCAACTCGCGAGAGGAGAGAGTTATTTTTGAAGTCTCTCTGTGAGAGTTTGATGATGGGACTGGCTATCCGGAATAACCAAGAACTGAAATGTCGGCTTTCTTCGCTTCTTCGATGATCCTGTCCCTGTTAAGCACCAGGCTCTTTTGTGGTTCGACGCACAAGACCCTTGCTTTGACCTCGCGCATGGCAAGAATAGTCTCCAATCCGACAGTCGGCACGTCAAATCTCATATCCTGATTCGGCTTGCTGACTTTTACAACAACGGCCCCTTTTCCGGCCAGGGTGCCTCCTCTGCGTATTGCTTCATCGGTCCCCTCAATAGCCTCGACCGCCATAACCGCACGGTCCTTGACGACAACGGTCTGCCCTATGTCCATTCTGCCGACTTCTTTTGCTATTTCCCATCCGAACTTGATATCCTTCCATTCATCCTCCGAAGGCCGGCTTTTTGTCATAACGCCTGCAGGCATAAGCAGGTTAGTGCTGAACATGGTGATGTCCAGAAGGGTTATCCCCTCTTTTGAGAGTTCGTCCGCTATCGCGAGGAGTATGGAATCGTCCTTTCTATCCTTGAGAGAAAAGAGAAGCTTGACAGCCCTCATATCAGGTGTAATCTTACTCTTATAGAGAAGCGTCTTGGACACCTTGCCGGCCATCACGGCCTCTTTGACGCCAGCCTTTTTCAGCCCGTCGATCAGCTTGCCGAATTTACCCACATTGATCCATTTCATAACATCGACATGGGAAGCAAGCGATTCATCAGCCAGGGATTCCAGTCCAAAGGCAGCAACGAAATATCCTGCAGCTCGTGCCTCTTCCGCAACAACCATAGGGAGCTCGCCTTTCCCTGCGATCAGACCGAGCATCTTATCGGCGTCGTGGGTTTTTGTCAAAAGATCTCCTCCAAAATAAAAGGTGCCGGCAATTAAATCACGATAATCGGCAATTGATAACGAATCCGCGCTAATCGCCCTGTTTCCTGCAGATTCCCCGCTTGTTTTTCTGAATAAACTCAATCAGATACTTTATCTCATCAGTATAAGGCAACTCTTCCTGGACCTTTTTGATGGCCTCCTTAAGAGTGTGTTTCTCCCTGAAGAGAATCTTATATGCCTTCTTGATCTCACTGATCGTCTGGTCCGAAAAACCGTGCCTCTTCAGGCCGATCGTGTTAGGACCGAAGAGTTTTGCTCTGGGCCCGGACGCAATCGTGTAAGGCGGGATATCCTGTGCGACGCCGCTGAATCCGCCGATCATTGTGTAAGCACCGACCCTGGCAAACTGGTGGACCGCCGAAAGGCCGCCGATGACAGCATGGTCCTCGACAAGAACATGTCCGGCGAGGGTGGCAACATTTGCCATGATCACGTGATTTCCGATCTTGCAATCATGTGCAATATGAGCGTAAGCCATCAGAAAATTGTTGTCCCCGATCGTCGTGACTCCATCACCGGAGACGGATGCCCTGTGTATCGTTATGTACTCGCGAATCGTGTTTTCATTACCAATCCGTACGCTCGTCTTCTCGTCTTTATACTTCATGTCCTGTGGCGGAAGACCGATGCTTGTGAAAGGATAGACGGTGCAGTTTTCGCCAATATCGGCATTGCCTTCGACAACTACATTGGAAACTAGCTTTGTCCCCGTTCCGATATGAACGCCTTCCCCTATAATGCAGAAAGGGCCTATAACGGCATTATCTTCTATCTCAGCCCGGGGATGAACAATTGCTGAGGGGTGAATGTCTTTCGCCATGATCCTATTTCTCCTTATCCATTACCATCGCAGTAAAATCGGCCTCGGCAACCACCTTGCCTTCAACCGTAGCATTTCCTGAAAACTTCCATACGTTGCCCCGCTGCTGGATGATCGTGGTCTCAAGTCTCAGCTGATCTCCGGGAACAACCGGCTTCCTGAACTTTGCCCTCTCGATGCTCAAGAAATAGACTGATTGACCGGGAGTGGCGCCTGAACGAAACGAGAGTACCCCTGCCACCTGCGCTAGGGCTTCCACTATTAAGACCCCCGGCATTATCGGTTCTCCGGGAAAGTGCCCGCGAAAGAACTCCTCGTTCATCGTTATATTCTTAATGCCCACGGCTTTGGTGCCGGGCACAAGATCAATTATCCTGTCAACCATCAGAAACGGATATCGATGAGGTAATACCTGTTGAATCTCTCTTATGTGCATCATCACGCATCCCTCCTATGGAGCTTCAGAAGCTGTTCTTCTAGTTCTCTGATCTTCTTCTGCAGTTCCGGCAGTTTCGCAAAGACTGCCTGAGCCTTCAACCATTCCCTGTGAGGAATTGCCGGGGAACCGGAATAGATTCCTTTCGCAACATGACCCATAACCCCGGATTGAGCGCCTATCATAGTCTCGGGATCTATCCGGGTATGATCCGCAACGCCCACCTGGCCGCCGAGGGTTACATAGTCTCCGACCTCGGAACTTCCCGCTATCCCCACCTGTGCGACAATAATCGAATTGGAACCAATTTTCACATTATGTGCGATCTGAGTGAGGTTATCTATCTTTGATCCTCTGCCAATGACAGTATTGCCTGTCGTAGCTCTGTCAATCGATACGTTTGAGCCTATTTCCACATCGTCCTCGATAATAACCCCGCCAACCTGGGGTATTTTGTGGTGAAGCCCGGCGTCAAAGACGTAGCCAAAACCGTCAGAGCCAACAACTGATCCGGAGTGGACGATCACCCTGTCCCCCAATTTCAACCCTTCTCTCAGGGTCACATTTGGATAGATTATACAATCTTCGCCTATTGACGTGTCCTCGCCGACATACACAAAAGGATGTATGATAGTCCCCTTGCCTACCGACACGCGATCTGATATATATGCGAAAGGGTAAATCGAGACGTCTCCGGCAATGATCGCTGTGTCGGAGATCGTGGCGCCACCACTAATGACCGCAGCCTTCCGAGGTTTCTTATAGATATATTCAAGCAGTTTAGCGTAAGCGAGATAAGGGTTGGCTACCTTTAGCTGTGTCATGCCCGTATCCGGTACAAAGTCCTTGACAATAAGACAGGATGCCCTACACCGGGGCAGGTCTTTAATATATTTTCTGGCTGAGAGGAATGTTATATCACCTTCGCCGGCCTCCAGGATACCCGCGACGCCTCTAATCTCTATATTCCCATCCCCGATTATCTCTCCGTTTATTACCTCTGCTAGTTCTCTTACTCTCATATTTACAGAATTCTCCCGTCGGCGGAACTCTCTTCTGAACGCGACAAATGCAAGCTGCTTCTTACTTCCCGGTAGATTCCCCTGGGCTGGTCCGCTTTGACTCCCTGAATGCATCGTATCTCTTTATGAAAAGGTCTGTTATATCCAAATTCCTGTCGCAATATAGTACACTTCCCCTATCTAAGATAATCGTATAGTCTTCTGACTCACCGATCTGAGCTGCCAGTTCGGAGACATCTTTCAGCATGGAGCTGTACAGTGCCTCATATCTTCTTCCAAGCTCCGCCTCCGCATCCTGAGCAAAGTGAGAGAGACCTGACTCAAGGGCCTCCAATTCTCCCAGCTTCTGTTGCATGGCCTCTTCGGAAAGGTTCGGCCTCTGTTCTTCCAGTTCCCTTCTGAGTTCTTCGATCGCCTGGGTCTTTTCATTAATCTGCGTCTGCTTCGATTTTGCCAACAGATTGTATTCAAATGTAGAATTCTTCCC
>DATHCU010000385.1:0-4940 GCA_035319385.1 Thermodesulfovibrionales bacterium | reverse complement strand
AACGATACCCTCCGAAAACCTGATACGAGTGTTGTTGATCTCATACGATACAGGGCTTCTAAGCTTTGAAAAGGCCTCATCTCTGAGGTCCTCGATATTCTTTATATTCACCTCGCTCAAATTGGTTACGAGCCAGTCCTTCAGACTTTCGTCACCGGAGAGTATCATCAGGGCTATGGCCCGGGAGGCTATCGGGGCCGCCGGCAGGACAGCCGAGATTCTCTCGGCATACTCTTCAATTACGGGATGATATTTTATTTCAACAGAGGGGGCCCGGGGTTTCAGTATCGCATCCTTTAACCGGGATATGCCCAGTCTCTGGGGTGCCACGGTGCCGACAACCTCTATACCGAGAATATCTCTGAGTTTGTCGTAATCAATTTCGATGCCTCGCGCCTTTGCCTCGTCTTCCATGTTTAGGTCAAGTATGCAGGGGAGTTCCATCTCGGAGAGCTGCACGAGCAGCATCAGCGCCCTCTTGAGGTTCTTTGCATCGGCAGTGAGTATGACGGAAGCCGGTCTTTCTTTGAGCAGTATGTCACGCGTCACTTTTTCGTCTTCGCTCATGGGAGTGAGGTTGTTCACCCCCGGAGAGTCGATCAGTGTGTAGCGCGTATCTCCAAGAGAGATGTTCCCGTATGTGACTTCAACGGTCGTGCCGGGATAGTTCGAGACAGTGACATATTTGCCGGTGAGCAGTCCGAAGATCACACTCTTCCCAACGTTGGGATTCCCGATCAGGATGACCTTCTCATGGGAACCGCCTTTCCTTCGACGGTGACGATGTTTTCCCGTATCCTTCTTTATTATTCTTTCTTCCGGCATTTCCTGCAGAACCCTCTTATCTCAAGTGTGTGGCTCTTCCCCTGAAAACCCTGCTCGGAGCATATGTCTTCCTGAAGACTCTCAAGTTCATCAGAGTAGAACTCGATGACTTTCCCGCACTGAAGGCAGAGCATATGGTCATGGTGCTTGTGCCCGAAAGTGGATTCATAGATGGACCCTCTATCGGTTGTCCTGACACGTTCGATGAGCCCGCACTCATGCATTAAATTGATTGTCCTGTACACTGAGGCCCTCGATGCCTTAAGGCCCGTCTCCCGCATCTGCATATAGATCGATTCCGGGTCGAAGTGACCGCTGCAGGAACTGATCTTCTGGAGGATAAGGGTGCGTTCCTTTGTTATGCGCTGTCCCCTCTCCCTGAGAAAACTGCTGAACAATTTCTTCCCCGGAGGCACGCTCTTCATTAAAATACGGTCCTTTTTTGATATTGAGTCTCAATAACAGTTTAGCACCGGACCTCTGTGCATGTCAATGTCCGTAATCGCCCCGGGTCGGCTTCAGGCCGAAACAAAGTGGATCAAAACGCCGTGAGAGGCTTCCGGTGAAGCGCATAGCGAACACATTCCCCATCGGCATGTCACGGCGTTAGAGACCGAATTTAAAGAAACAATTCCATGCGTTGAGATACCCCGCTGTTTTTGTCGCAGGGTTCTTCATTATGTCGGAGGACAGCACGGGAGCATATGCCACAAAGAAAAAAGGCAGTGAAACTCTTCACCACCTTCCAAAAAACACGAATGAGAATATGGTTATTTAACTGCGTTCTTGAGGGCGCTGCCCGCTGAAAATTTTGCGATCTTCCTGGCAGGGATCTTGATTTTCACACCTGTCTGCGGGTTTCTCCCGGTGCGGGCCTTCCTCTTCGCTGTGGAAAAAGTACCAAATCCAACCAGGGTCAGCTTGTTACCTTTCTTCAAGGACTGGGTAACGGCGTTGATAAATGAATCGAGTGCTTTACCTGCTGCAGCCTTTGAGACGTCCGCATCCTTTGCCATTTTTTCTACAAGCTCGGCTTTTGTCATAATACCTCCTTGAAAATCTTGGTTGCCTGACATTATACAGCATTCCGTGAGCGCAGTGAAAGCAAATTGAAGACAAAGTGCCCGGGTGCGGAACAGGAATATCCGCGCAATCGGCAGATAATACTAGGCATTCAGTTTGTCCAGGCATGGAATGACCGCATCTGCCGGGCCTATGGCGGGTTTTACATTTTTTCAGGTTTTATGCTATGGTTAATTTTTAGGAAATACAGGCTCTTTCCCGTCTCAGAAATTCCGTACGATGGAGGTTGTGTATGCTGAATAAGATCGTGCTTGCCTATTCAGGAGGACTCGACACGTCCGTAGCCATAAAATGGCTGAGGGAGAAGTATAAGGCCAAGATCATCGCTTTTTGTGCTGATCTGGGCCAGGGCGAAGACCTTGAGGAGGTAAGGAAAAAGGCGATTAAGACAGGCGCTTCTAAGGTATATGTTGAAGACCTGAGGGAGCCCTTCGTTAAGGATTATGTCTTCCCGATGCTGAGGGCGAATGCGGTATACGAGGGGTCTTATCTTCTCGGGACGTCGATCGCCAGACCGCTCATAGCGAAGAGACAGATCGAGATCGCCCGGACGGAGAAGGCAGAGGCCGTGGCTCATGGTGCAACAGGAAAGGGCAATGACCAGGTAAGGTTTGAGCTCACCTATTATGCTCTCAAGCCTGACATAAAAGTCATCGCCCCCTGGCGTGAATGGCCGTTTGATTCCAGGAAATCGTTGATCGAATACTCCGAAAAGCATCGCATCCCCGTGACCGCAACCAAGGAAAAACCTTACAGTATCGACAGGAACCTCCTTCACATCAGTTATGAGGGAGGAGTTCTTGAAGATCCTTGGAAAGAACCGCCTTCCGACATGCATACTATGATCACGCCTCCTGAAAAGGCGCCTGACAAGCCGTTGTATATCGAGATCTCCTATGAAAAGGGTAACCCCGTCGCGATCAACAACAAGCGATTTTCCCCTGGCAAACTGCTCTACATACTGAACGCCCTGGCCGGTGAAAACGGCGTCGGCAGAATCGATATTGTAGAAAACAGATATGTAGGCATCAAATCGCGGGGTGTCTATGAAACGCCGGGCGGAACTGTTCTGCACCTCGCCCACCGCGCGGTCGAATCTCTGACGCTGGATCGTGAGGTGATGCATCTGAAGGATTCTATACTGAGCCGGTACGCGGAACTGGTTTACTATGGCTACTGGTTCGCTCCCGAGAGGCTGGCCCTTCAGCATATGATAGATGATATACAAAAAGACGTCACCGGAACAGCGCGGATAAAACTCTATAAGGGTAACTGCTATGTGACCGGAAGAAAGGCGCCCCGGTCTCTCTATAATCCTGAACTCGCGACCTTTGAGAAGGAAGCGGTCTACAACCAGAAAGATGCGGAAGGATTCATCAAGATCAATGCGCTTAGACTGAAACTCGGAAGCCTGAAATGAATCTGCGGCTGTCGGTAAAACAATGAGAGCGGATCGACTCAAGCAAGAGGATTGGTTTTCGGTTTGATTCGCCGGAGTTCTCAGATTCTAATTGATCTCTTATATTGATTATGTCTGATATAAAGTACTGGATCGCGTTGTCCATGGTCCCCGAAGTCGGACCTGTTCGCGCCAGGAAACTACTTGCTGTCTTTAAGGAGCCGGAAAGGGTCTTCGGCGCAAACTCTGAAGAACTCCTTGTCAAGGCAGGAATGAACAGCAGTGTAGCTAAGAACATTCGAGATTTCTCGTTGTGGGACAAAGCCGAACGGCATGCCGGAGAACTGGAGCTAAAAGGGATCAAAGCTGTCTGTCTGCACGATGCTTCATATCCCGAGATGCTCAGGGAGACGGCGGATGCCCCGGTTGTTCTCTATATCATTGGAGATATACAGCCTGACGACAGGTTTGCGGTGGCTGTCGTCGGTTCACGCAAGATGACTCATTATGGGGCGAGTGTGGCGGAACAGATCTCCGGAGATCTTGCATCCATGGGATTCACAATCGTCAGCGGCCTTGCGAGGGGCATTGATTCCCAGGCCCATAAAGGCGCTCTTGGATCAGGCGGAAGGACGATCGCCGTTCTCGGGTCGGGAGTGGATCTCCCTTATCCTCCTGAAAACAGCGTGCTTATGCAGAAGATTTCCGAGTCGGGTTGCGCGATGAGCGAATTTCTGCCCGGAACAACACCGGAGAGAGAAAATTTCCCTCGCCGGAACAGGTTGATAAGCGGACTCTCCCTCGGGGTTCTGATAATCGAGGCCGCATCCGGCAGCGGCGCCATGATAACTGCTCGGTACGCTGCGGAATACGGGAGAGAAGTCTTTGCGGTGCCCGGGAGCATCTATTCAAATAATTCGCAGGGCACACACAGACTGATCAAAGAGGGAGCCGTGCTCGTGCGAAATGCCGAGGACATTGTCGACGAACTTGCTCCCGTGCTGAAGGGCTTTCTAAAATTGAAGGACAAGGCGGAGGTTGCAGTTAATGGCGACGAAAAGATATTATGTAACCTGCTCACCCGTGAGCCGAAGCAGATAGATATGATTTCTCGCGAAAGCGGCTGGCCGGCGTCAAGGGTGCTCGGCGTCCTTCTTGGACTGGAGTTAAAGGGCGCCGTAAAACAAATTACAGGAAAGAGGTTTTATCTGGCATGAGCAATCTCGTTATCGTGGAATCTCCTGCAAAGGCAAAGACGATTAATAAGATACTTGGTAAAGACTTCACGGTGAAGGCGTCGGTCGGACATATACGGGACCTTCCGGCAAAAGACCTTGGAGTCGATATAGAAAACAATTTTGCACCGCAGTATGTTGTTATTCCCGGCAAAGAAAAGATTATCAAGGAACTTCAGAAGGCGTCGAAAGAAGCGGATACCATATTCCTTGCTCCGGACCCGGACCGTGAAGGAGAAGCTATCGCATGGCATATCGCCTTTGAGATAGCCGGCCAGAAGAAAGGGACCGTCAATGACAAGATCTACCGGATAGTTTTTAATGAGATCACCGAGAGGGCAGTCCGCGAGGCGATCGGCAGACCGGAGAAGATCGACATGAACAAGGTCGATGCACAG
>DATHCU010000384.1:0-3029 GCA_035319385.1 Thermodesulfovibrionales bacterium | reverse complement strand
GATTATGTGGGTTGAATCACAATCTTGTCTCCCGCCCTGATTCCGTATCTGTCGCAAAAGCCTCCATTTACTTCGATGGTATATTGCCTCCGAAGCGTGCAGTTATCCGATCCCGGCTCCAAATAAAAAAGGGCGAGGTTTGTAGCCCCCGCCCTTCAATCATTATCGTTTAAGACGTCTGTCAGTATACCACCCTCTTTTGTCTCCTCAGACAATATCCTGCTCCGAGTCCGGCAAGAGCCATAAAGATGATCATGCCCCACTCGTTCATTGTGGGAACAGTTGTCGGCTGCCGGCAGGGGTTAGGGTCACAACTCGTACCGCCACCCATAAACGTAAACTCAGGCCCCTCCAGACAATCAAATTGTTCGTGTATGGTACAACTACCGGTGGGAGAACAGCAGGCGCCAATTACAGGTTGTGCGAAGGCATTGAACGGACAGACAAAGATAAATAGTACAACAATGCAAGCGGCAGATTTGATGTTCATAATATGTCACCTCCCCAATTTCATAGGATTATACGGATCAAAAGAAGATATTTCAAGCTAGATCTTGTGATTATGTGGGTTGAATCACAATCTTGTCTCCCGCCCTGATTCCGTATCTGTCGCAAAAGCCTCCATTTACTTCGATGGTATATTGCGTCCCGGAGGGTATTGGGATCAGCTCTTCGGATAGCGGTTTTGTTGTCTTCCCGATCTCAATAATCTTCATGGTCTTATCAGCAAAGATCAGATCAAGGGGGATATATGTATTCTTCATCCAGAAGAATCTAGCCTTGAATTTGTCGTGTCCAAATAGCATTCCCTGGGTTTCATCCATTGAACGTCTGAACATTAACCCCGCAGATATCTCCCTAAGGGTCCGGGGTATCTCGACGTCAATCTTCACGATCCTCTTCCCGTTCTTGCCGAAAAAGGTCACCTCTCCTGATTTGCGAAACCGGACTTCATGATCCGGCTTAATCGACACTGTACGGATCTTGTCGGAAGCCTCTTCTCTGCACCCATAGATATGAGAGACGACAAGCAGCGTAATCATCACCAAGATAAGTCCGTATTCTTTTTTGATTCTAAAACCTCTAAAGTGTTTCAAAATTTGTCTTTCTGAAGTTCGTGATCACTTCCATGGCCGCGGCTCTGGCCGCTGCGGCGCTTATAAAACCACTTACCTCTATATTGATCGCCGAACTGTCGGTATGCGCTACGGCCAGAAGATTTACCAGGGGCTTGGAGCGCTTGAAACCTTCCGAGCAGTCGATGAATTGTTCAGTATAAATGAGTGTCCCGCCTGCTGCGGATTCAGTTTTCACAACAGGAACACCTGAGCCGCTGCTCTTTTTCAGTTTCTTTTCAAATTCCGATTTCTTATTCATAATTCTTTGCTGTTCCTCCTGACCGATCTGCATCTTGAAAATCGCGACTCCATCTCCCGAGTAGTGCTTAATGTCAAAGGTAATGCGACCGGGGAATTTTGTCGTCTGGTTGGAACAAGGATGCTCAAAGGGTAAATCGCCGGCTGCGAAACCTAACCCGACAAAACCCGAAGAATTGTATTGACAGGTAACTTTAACAGCATTCTTGGGCATCAGTGCAGTAAGAGGGGGCAGGCACTCCTGCGCTCCCGCGGCTGCAACCGGAGTAATAAGATACAAAAAAAGAAATAATACGGATGCGATGAGTAAAACCCTGCCATCTCTGCTGTTTGTCATTTATATCCTCCTCGATGTTTATATAGGATTGCCTCGCAGGAAATGCCAAATCTCATTTTAGTCAGCCGGATAATATCGGATCCATAGTGTTAGTTGTGCAGCCCTAAACTCAATTCCCGCCAAGCGGCTCCCCCGTGCTTTAGCTATCCCCGCGTCTGGGCGCCGGCACGACCCTGCTCTCCTCACTATTGTTCGCAAAGAATGTTGCGGCCCGTTCCTTTGCTTCATCCATGCTGCTGCTTGACTGGATCTTGGACGCCAAATAGTGTCCGAATTTATAGTTCCTGGCAAAGTAATGGGTAAATTCCTTCAGCCTGCCCAATTGGTATATGGGCCGATAATCCGTGTTCAAGGCTTCGAAGAAATCATTGTAAATATCCGGCAGCGACACCTCAGGCACCTTGATATCGGCACCGAATACCCTCCCGGCGATCTCCGCAAAGAGCCATGGTTTGGTCACTGCGCCGCGTCCGAGCATCAATCCGTCGGCGCCTGACACCCTGAGACACTTTTCCGCATCCTCCACCGAGAAGATGCCTCCGTTGGCCACAACAGGGATTCTAATACATTCCTTTATTTCCGCTATATATGCCCAACGCGGATCTCTTGCAAAAGGTTCATGTTTGAAGCGGGCGTGCACCGTAAGCATATCAATGCCCTCGCCTTCCAGCATTGAGCAGAACGTCTTTAATTTCCCGCTGTCGGAGTCAGTGCCCAGGCGAATCTTCACACTAAGGGGCAGGGCCGTAAGCTTTCTGGTTTCAGCCACTATGCGGCGGGCCTCATCCGGTCGTTCCATCAGCATACCACCCGCGCCGAACCTGCCGACCGAGCTCGACGGGCAACCCATGTTCAAATCAACAGCGTCAGCCTTAAAAGCATGAAGCGCATCAATGGCCCGGCCAATCTCCTTGTCGGTACAAGTCAGGAGTTGATAGGAAAGAGGGGTTTCCTTCCCGGTCCTGATCAGATAAGGGGAGATGCGGGGATTCTCGCTAGGAAGTCTTCTTGATGACAGCATTTCGGTCGACAACAGGCCTACACCGCCGAAGCCGATCATGATCCGCCTCAGGGCGCTGTGAGTAAGGCCCGCCATCGGCGCGAGCAGAAGCGGCGGATCGATCTTCAGATCGCGGACCTGTATCGTTTGCGACTGTGTCTGCACGTCAGTTCCAGCTTTCATCGACGCGATGGGACTCTTCTCTTATCTCAATTCGAATCACGTTCACACTCCGCACAATTGTATCATATTCAAAAGTGCCAATTCCCGGAAGGATCCTATTAGCATGTCAATGAAGAACTTCCACCTCGTCATT
>DATHCU010000383.1:0-3402 GCA_035319385.1 Thermodesulfovibrionales bacterium | reverse complement strand
TAATGCATTCTAAGAGACTCGCGGTTGCGGCAGTGCTTCTTCCGCTTCTGTACCTTTATATCATGCGCCTTCCGATGGTATATTTCTTCTACCTCCTGGCAGCTGTAACACTTTTGGCCCAGTGGGAATTCTACTCAATGTACCGGGTCTCGGGCTTGCTGAAGTACGCCGGTCTGGCCTCGGGAGTCGCCATTTTGTGCGCATCATCCTATGCGGGGGACCGGCTCATGACCGTCCTCTCTGCTTCCGTCATGATGATAATGGCTATCAGGCTTTTGGTTAAGAAGACCCCACTATATTCCCTGCACGATCTGGCTGCCCCGTTGACCGGCATCCTGTATGCTCCGGGTCTGCTCGTGTTTCAGGCCCATCTCAGACGAATAGGCCCCGAATGGATAATCTTTCTATACGCTACCGTTTGGGCCTCGGATTCAATGGCATATTACATAGGCAAGGGATATGGAAAAAAGAAACTCTATAGAGAAGTTAGCCCTAACAAGACAGTTGCCGGAGCCTTTGGGTCCCTGCTCGGAGGAGTTCTCGGCGCCGTGCTTCTGAAGGCGATTCTGGTCCCTGCCACAGGCCTGCCGCAGGCTATCTCGATGGGCCTGGTGATAGGTTTCATTTCGATTATCGGCGATCTCATAGAATCCATGTTCAAGCGGGATGCAGGTGTCAAGGATTCCAGTATTATAATCCCGGGGCATGGTGGCATCCTGGACAAGATTGACGGGTCTCTCTTTGCCGGACCCGTGCTTTACTGGATGCTCACATTCATAATCATATGAAGAAGATCACCATACTCGGTTCAACCGGCTCAATCGGGCGGAGCGCCCTCGAAATCATCTCTTCTCATAAGGACGAATTCAGCGTGGTCGGCCTCACAGCCGGAAAGAACGTAGCGCTGCTTGAAAAACAGATACGGAGGTTTGGCCCTGAAATTGTGGCGGTCGCTGACAAGGCAGGGGCGGCGGAACTGAAGAAGAAGTTGAAGAGTATTACACCCTCACCTGAAATTCTGGCGGGCAAGGAAGGCGTTGCAGCAGTTGCTGCCTATGACGGGTCTGATTTTGTCCTCTCTGCAATTGTCGGTTCCGCAGGTCTGATGCCTACCCTGTCGGCTATTCGGTCGGGAAAGACCATAGGTTTGGCGAACAAGGAATCCCTTGTTATGGCGGGCAGAATCATTTTCAGGGAGTCGAAAAGAAATAAGGTTAAGATCCTGCCCGTGGACAGCGAACATAGCGCGATATTTCAGTGCTTGCAGGGGCGAAGCAGGGCGGGTGTTAAAAGGATAATTCTTACGGCCTCCGGAGGTCCCTTTGCCGGTAAGAGCAGAAAGAGCCTCGACAGGATCACGCCGGCTGACGCGCTCCGGCACCCTAACTGGAGCATGGGCAAGAAGATAACAATAGATTCTTCAACTCTCATGAACAAGGGACTCGAGGTCATTGAAGCGCGGCACCTGTTCAATCTTCCTTCTGAAAGAATAGATGTCCTCATTCATCCGCAGAGCATTGTGCATTCTATGGTCGAATTCAACGACTGCAGTGTTCTCGCGCAACTCTCGGTTCCCGACATGAAGGGCCCCATCGCATACGCTATGACGTATCCCAGGCGGCTGCATAACGTGCTCCATGATCTCTCCTTGCATGAGATCGGGACGCTCACATTCCAGAAACCCGACACAGGTAGATTCCCGTGCCTTTCTTACGCTTATCTCGCCCTTGAAGCGGGCGGCACAATGCCTTCTGTGTTGAACGCCGCAAATGAGGTTGCTGTCCACGCATTCCTCAGAGGCGCAATTAAGTTCAACGAGATACCTGTTATAATTAAGAAAACGATGGACAGCCACTCTGTAATGCCTGATTCGGACCTCGAAGTTATTATTGATTCCGACAGATGGGCAAGAAGAAAAGCGGAGGAGTTTATTAGAGGATGAGTATTCTTTCTGCGATCATACTTTTAGGTGTAATCATTTTTGTGCATGAGTTCGGGCATTTTCTCTTTGCAAAGCTCCTGAAGGTCAGGGTTGAAAAATTCTCGCTCGGCTTCGGGCCGAAGATCATCGGTAAGAAGCATGGAGAGACCGAGTATCTGATCTCTGCGATCCCTCTTGGCGGCTATGTAAAGATGCTTGGAGAGACGCCTGATAACGAGCTGACTGAAGAGGAGAAGCCCTTTGCGTTCAATACGCAGCGCCTCTGGAAGCGATTCGCTATCATCTTCGCGGGCCCCTTTTTCAATATAGTTTTCGCTGCGGTCATATTCTTCTTCAGCTTTGTCAACGGCATGCCCGTCCTTCTGCCGGATGTAGGCGCTGTGATGACAGGTACGCCGGCCGAGAAGGCGGGTCTTCTGAAGGGTGACAGGATCGCTGCCATCGATGGAAAGTCCGTGACCCAGTGGGATGAGATGACGGATATTGTGAGGAGTAGTCCGGGTAAACTCCTGAGACTTGAGATTCAGAGAGGCGGCCGCACCCTGACCTTGTCCGTGACGCCTGAGAAGAAAAAGATGAAGAACCTCTTCGGCGAAGAGAAGGAAGGCGGGCTGATAGGCATTCAGCCGTCGGGAGATACATCTGTCAAAAGAGAATCTGTCCCGGATGCCTTTAGAGACAGTATCTCAAAGACGGTTGAATTGTCGGAGTTGACAGTCGTGTCGGTTGTCAAACTGGTCCAGAGGGTAATTCCGATGAACACGGTTGGGGGCCCCATTATGATCGTCCAGATGGCTGGGGAACAGGCCTCCAGGGGTGCCCTGAGCTTCTTCATCTTCATGGCTATTATCAATATCAACCTGGGGATAATAAACCTCTTCCCTATTCCGATACTTGACGGAGGACATATCCTGTTTATCGGCATAGAGGCCATAAGGAAGAAGCCTCTCAGCGAAAAGGCGATTTCGGTCAGTCAAAAGATCGGGCTTGCGATCCTTCTTTCTCTCATGGTCGTCGTACTCTATAACGATTTCGTGAGGTTGATCACCGGCAGACAATTCCCCTGATGAGGCCGGTTTCCCTTAGAACACAGGTTTCTTCCGGGGGAGTCATCTTCAGACGAAATGACGGCGATGTTGATGTGGCCCTTATCTCTGTCAAGAACGGTAGTATTTGGTGCCTGCCGAAGGGCGTAATTAATGAAGGAGAGTCTCCTGAAAATACCGCACTGAGGGAAGTATCCGAAGAAACCGGTCTTAAAGGAAGGATACTCGGTAAACTCGGTGAAATTACCTACTGGTTTCACATCAGAGACGAGAATGCAAAGTGCAAGAAGACCGTGCATTTTTATCTTATGGAGTATGAGGGCGGGGATGTAGCCGATCACGACTGGGAAGTTGACAGCGCGTCCTGGTTCCCCATTGATGAGGCGGTGGCGAAGGCCAACTACAAAGGTGAAA